>NZ_JBEXCY010000066.1:18313-53910 GCF_040605515.1 Dactylosporangium sp. NPDC005572
GCCCGCGTTCGCTTCCCGTGCCCGCGTTCGCTTCCCGTGCCCGCGTTCGCTTCCCGTGCCCGCGTTCGCTTCCCGGCGCTCGCTCCGGGCGCCCGCGCGGTCTCGTCCGTGCTCGGGCCCCACGCCTCGGCCGTGTGCTGAGCTGACGGCCGGTGGGGTGGTCAGGACTCGCGGGGCTCGCCTCGGTACGTGCCGAAGGACCACAGGTTGCCCTCTGGGTCGCGGGCCGCGAAGCCCCTTGAGCCGTAGTCCGTCTCCGTCAGGTCGTCGATGATCTCGGCGCCTGCTGCCTTTGCCCTCGCGTACAGCGCGTCCGGGGCGTCGCAGACCACGTAGGCGCCGAAGGTGCCCGGAGTCTGTTTCCAGTAGCCCCCGTCGCGGTCGCTGCCCAGCATCACGCCGCCGCCCAGGGGCCAGGACAGCTGGGCGTGATCCACCACGCCGTCCTTGCCGTAGACCGCCGTCTCCTCGAAGCCGAACGCGTCGACCAGGAAGCGGATGAGGGCCGGGGCGTCCTTGGCGCGCAGGGTGGGCCACACCTGCGGCGGTGGTGTCTTGTCCGTCGTCATACCCGCGAGTCTGCCGGGGTCAGGTCCTCCGCGGCTTGGACGTTTCGGAACTCCGCGGCCCACCAGCGGGCCGGCGGCAGGCCCGCCAGCGCCGTGAACTCCCGCGTCAGGTGTGCCTGGTCGTAGTAGCCGCAGTCGGCGGCCAGGGCGGCCAGGCCGTACGCGCCGCGGTGGGCGATCAGCAGGCGACGGGCGCGGTCGAAGCGAGCCACCCTGGACGCCACCTTCGGGGCCAGGCCGATCTCGACGCCGAAGCGGCGGCTGAGGTACCGCTGACTCCACCCGATCTCCCGGGTGAGCTCGGACAATGCGACCGGGCCGTCCGGGGCGCACAGGCGGCGCCACGCGTGGCGGACCTCGGGGGCGGGCAGCGCGGCCGGGTTCACCCGGCGGGCCAGCATCTCGTCGACGATCCGGAACCGGTCCACCCACGTCGGCGTCGCGGCCACCCGTTCCCGCAGCTCGGCGACGAAGCCGCCGAGCACGTCCGCGCCGTCGACGTCGGCGCCGGCGAGCTCGCCCGCCGGCAGGCCGAGCACGGCGCGGGCCCCGAGCGGCGACAGGGCGATCTGGATGCCGGACCCGCGCCCGTCGTGTTTGATCATCGCCGGTACCGTGTGCAGCCCGCCCACCAGCGACTCGTACGAGGCCGGGGGCGTGCGCGGGTCGGGGTGCGCCGCGACGTGCAGCGGCTCGTCGATCGTGACGACGACGGTGATGTACGGCGAGGGCAGCCCGCGGTGCTCCCCAGGCGGCCCGTCCTGCCGGTAGCCGCTGTAGGCCCCGGCGAACGCCCGCACCTCGGGAGCCGGCCGCCACGACACGTGCTCGCCGCTCACCCCACCACCCTAACGCCCGGAAACGCCAACGCCGGGCGAAGCGGGAGAGAGCAGGAGCGGGAGAGAGCAGGAGCGGGAGAAAGCGGGAGAAAGAACGAGGGGAGAGAGGGAACGGGAGAGACAGCTGGAGAGAGGGAACGGAGATGAGGGGCAGGGGCGAGGGGAGCGGGCGGAAACGGCGACGCCGGGCGTCCGCGAAACGCGGACGCCCGGCGCCAGAATCACAACCTCAGGAAGCGCCGCCCGGCTGGACGACGCCGTTCACCGTCAGGGTGTACGGCGCGTACTGCTGGACCTGCTCCGTCGGCTCGTCGTAGGCGACGATCGCCACGACCTTCGGGAACAGCGCCAGCAGCGCCAGCTGGATCCAGTTCAGCGACACGTTGCGCTGGCCGTTGAACTCGAACTGCCAGGCGAGCGAGTTCTTCTCGTCGATGCCGACGAGCTTGAGGTTCCAGTTCTTGACCGACACCGGCTTGATCTCGGTGGGCGAGTCGAACGGGGCCAGGCTGGACCCGTCGCTCAGCACGGCGCCGCCGAGGGTGATGTCGTCGAGGAGCAGACCGCCCTCGTTGACGCCACCATCGCTGACGTACCGGAAGGACAGCAGGATCTGCTGGCCCGCGTACGCCGACAGGTCGTAGCTGTGCGACTCGAAACCGGTCGTCGTGCCGTTCAGGCCGGGGCCGAGCGGCGCGTCGACGGTCCGGTCACCGGGGATCGAGGTGTAGGTCGTGCCACCGTCGGTCGAGACCTGGACGTAGCCGTAGTCGTAACCGAGCTCGGCGCCGTACTTCGCGAGGAAGGACAGCGTCGGGTTGGCGGCGGGCACGGTCACCGGGATGACCGCGGCGGCGTCGGTGTTGTTCGCGTTGCCGGAGAACAGCACCGAGTTGCCGGCCCGATCCGGGTCGTTGTTCACCAGCGTCCACGCCAGCGGCAGGGCCGGCAGCGTGGCGGCACCGGAGAACTTCAAGGACCGCAGGTCCTTGCCCTTCAGGGCCTGGCCGTTCTTCTGCAGCAGTACGTAGTCGGCACCGTTCGGCGCCGCCCCGGGCACGCTGTAGGACTGCGGGTTCGCGAGGTTCACCGTCGAGCGCAGGCTCTTCGAGGTCACCTTCTTCTTGTCCGCGCCGAGGACGATCCCCCACTTGGAGTCGCCGACGATCTTGTCCAGCAGCACCATCGACTGGTAGTCACGCAGGACCTCGTAAGCGCCACCCTTGACGCCCTCGGCCTTCACCTCGGCGTCGAGGCTGGCGATGCCCTGGTGCTCACCGTCGCGGTGCAGCCGCTCGATGATGTCCTGACCGAAGCGGTCGTAGAGGTACAGCATCAGCTCGTAGGCGTTGCCGTAGTCGGCAAGCACCCCGGCGCCGGTACCGCCCTCACCCCAGAGGTTGAGCGAGTTCTGGGCACCACCACAGTCGCGTGGGTTGGGGTTGTACGGAGTCTGCACGGGTCCGTAACCCTGGAAGCAGTACAGGTGGCTGTCGCCGCCCTTGTCGTTGACCGTCAGCGTGCCGTCGACGTAGCCGGTGAGCGTCTGGGCGAAGTCGCTCAGACCCTCGTTGACCCACGTCGACTCGTTCGGGTCGGTGTAGTACTGCAGCAGGTGCTGCCACTCGTGCGCGAACGTGCCCTCGTAGAGGCGCGGCCGGGCCGGGCGGCTGACGCACAGGTCACTCGACGGCGCGTCCGCCGGGTTCGCACCGGTACGGTGCTCCCAGTCGTACGCGTCGATCGTCATGACGTTACGGTCGAACAGCTCGTTGAACTGCGACGAGAAGAAACCGGCGATGTAGGTCGTGTTGGCCGGGAAGTCGTAGTAGTTGTCGTCCCGGACGTTGTCGACCAGCGTCACCGTCTTGTTGCCACCGCCGGTGTAGACGCCGCCGTTGCCGTTGGCGTCCGGGCCGAGCAGCGCGTTGCTGCCGTCACGGTCCGGCGGGGTGGAGAACGCCGCCGTCTCCTTGGGGTACATGTTGGTGTCGAACTCGTGGATGAAGTTCGCCACCTGGGCGTCCGTGATCGTGGTGGTGTTCGGCACCGCGTTGCGGCAGTCGCCCGCCGGGAACGAGGTGTCGACCGCGACCCAGACCTCGATGTGCTCGCCGGCGCCGCGCAGAACGTAGTTCTTGCGGTAGAGCCGGCCCTGGAAATCGTCCGAACCCAGCCACTGACGGACCGTGCCGACCGGCGGGGTCTCCGCCGCGGCCAGCGCGCGGGCACGCGCCGGCTTGGCCATCTTCGACGGGTCGACCAGCTTGCCGTCCAGCGTGAACTGGGTGCGGGTCAGGTGCCGCGTGTCGGACGTCTTGCTCGCACCTGGCGCCGCGGGCGCCTTCGCCGGTGCCGCAGCCGCCGGTGACACCGGCAGTGCGATGAGCACCGGTGCGGCGAGGACGGCGACCGCGATCGTGACCAGGCGTTTCCGCACCATGGAGCCTCCTTACGACGACGTGCCCAGAAACAGGTTGTGCCGCGGGCACGCCGTGCTCGGGATGAAATTGACAACGCACACTATCGCCGCGATCAACATAGGCCGGGGTCGCATTGAAGAACCAAGGGTGCAATCGAGGGCGTACCGCGAGCGGTAGGCTGCGGCACGTGCCGACCAAGCTCGTCCTCGTCGTGCGGACCGACCTCGACATGGGGAAGGGCAAGATCGCCGCACAGGTCGCCCACGCCGCGGTCGCCGCCGCGCTGGGCACCCTGTCCACGCCCGGGTTCCGCACCTGGCTGCGCGAGGGGCAGCCCAAGGTGGTGCTGCGGGTCAGCGGCGAGGACGCCCTGCGGCAGGTGTGTGCCGATGCCGAGGCCGAGGGTCTGCCGGTACAGCTGATTCAGGACGCCGGACGCACCCAGGTGGCCGCCGGCACTCCCACCTGCTGCGCCGTCGGCCCGGCGGACGTCGCCGACGTGGACCGGGTCACAGGCACGCTGTCGCTGCTGTAGCGCCCGCTGTCCGCCCGCTGTCCGTCAGTACTTCTGCGGACCCACCGCCGCCGCCTCCGTCGACGGTGCGTGTCCGGCGGGTGACCGAACGGCGGTACACCCGGGAAAGGAGAGACGTCTGAAGACGCCATCCGGTTGCGTACCGGGTGGAATCGCACACTGAATACACCCGCGCGGTGGACCGGGTACCGCGCCGACCGGTCTGGCGGCCCTTGGCCGGACGGCCGGTGTTCCCGCCTGGACAGAGGTTCACGGACGGTCACGAGGTTCCGTAGGGTCACAAGCATGGCAGCCCTGACTCTCGCGGTGGAACGGCTCGCGGCCGCTACGGTGCTGACCTGTCACGGGGCATTGGTCGCGGCGAGCGCCATGCAGCTGGAGACGGCGCTGTCCCAGTTGCTGCTGCGGCCCGAACCGCGGATCGTCGTCAACCTGGCGGCGGTCCCGGTGATCGACTGCACGGGGGTCATGATGCTGCGGGTGACCGCCGGCATCGCCGTCGAACAGGGCGGCTCGCTGGTCCTCGCCGCGCCGAACGCGCAGGTCGTGCACACGCTCCGTGAGGGCGGCACCCTCACGACCATCCCGACCTACCGCACCCTGGACGCCGCGGTCGCCCGCGACGCCCGCGAACTCGTGAAGGACCCGGAGCCCGGCCAGTCGACAACGACCCCGTGGCCGGTGAACTCCTCCGACCGGCGCCGCAGCGCCTAGCTTAAGCCAGTTTCGTCCGTTTCGTCCGCCAGGCCGTTGCGGTACGCGTACACGACGGCCTGGACGCGGTCGCGCAGCCCGAGCTTCGCCAGGATCCGCGAGACGTACGTCTTCACGGTCTCGCCGCTGAGCACGAGCGCGGCGGCGATCTCGGCGTTGGACCGCCCGGCCGCGATGAGCCGCAGCACCTCCAGCTCACGCGGCGCGAGCCCGGACCTGGTCGCGGCCCCGGCCCTGGCCCCGGCGGCGTCCGGCGGACCGGTGGGCCGCACCCGGCTGCCGTACCGCCCGATGAGCCGCCGGGTCACCGCCGGCGCGAGCAACGCGTCCCCGGCGGCGACGGTCCGCACCCCGGCGACGAGCTGCTGCGGGGTGGCGTCCTTGAGCAGGAAGCCGCTGGCCCCGGCGCGGAGGGCCTGGTAGACGTACTCGTCGAGGTTGAACGTCGTGACGACGAGCGTCCTGACCGGCTCCGCCATACCGGGCCCGGCGAGCCGCCGGGTCGCCTCGATCCCGTCGAGCCCCGGCATCCGGATGTCCATCACGACGACGTCGGGCCGCACCTGGAGCGCCAGCTCGACCGCGGCGAGCCCGTCGCCGGCCTCTCCCACGACCTCGATGTCCGGCTGCGCGTCGAGGATGGTGACGAACCCGCTGCGCACGAGGACCTGGTCGTCACAGACGAGCACCCGGATCACGCGACCTCCCCGGCCGGGATGCGGGCGTCGACGACGAACCCGCCGCCGGGGGCGGCCCCGGCGGACAGCTCGCCACCGAACACCTCGACCCGTTCCCGCAGCCCGGCCAGCCCCCGCCCGCTCCCGCCGACCGCCTCACCCGGTCCGTTCGGCTGGCCCGGCTGGCCCCGCTCGCCCGGCTGGCCCGGCCGAACCGAGGAGTTCCCGGCGGTGGTGACGCGGATGCGCAGGCCGTCCGGGCGATGCTCGAGGCGGACCACCGTGGGGTGCCCGGCGGCGTACTTCAGCGCGTTGGTCAGCGCCTCCTGCACCACCCGGTACGCGGCCATCTCCCGGCCGCCGCCCAGGCCACCCGGGTCGCCGTCCTCGACGAGCTCGACCGGCTGCCCCGCGGCCCGGATCCGTGCCACCAGCTCGCCGAGCGTGGCCAGTGAGGGCAGCTGCCCGCGCGGCGCGACCGGCTCCGGATCTGTGCCCGTGCCGCGACCGCCGCCGCGGTCCGCGTCCCGGCGGGCAACCCGTTCCGTGGATCGTTCCGGGTCCCGGCGGGCAATCCGTTCCGTGCCCCGGTCCGGGTCCTGGAGGGCATCCTGTTCCGGGGATCGGTCCGGGGATCGGTGGGCGACGCGGTCGGGGTCCAGGACGCCGAGGAGGTCGCGGAGCTCGCCGAGGGCGCTGCGGCCCGTGGTGCTGATCGCGGTGAGGTTTCCCGCCAGCCTGTCGGGCTTCGCGGTGAGGTACTGGGCGGCGTCGGCCTGGACGACCATCGCGGTCACGTGGTGGGTGATCACGTCGTGCAGCTCGCGCGCGATCCGGGCCCGCTCCTGCGTCCGGGCGGCGGCCGCGGTGATCCGGCCGCGCTCGGCCTCGGCGGCGCGTGCCCCGCGCAGCCAGGCGCCGCCCAGCCAGCCCACGGCCAGGAACGCGAAGAACAGGACGTAGTCCTGGACCCGGTTCGCCGAGCCGGCGGCGTGCAGGGCGACGGCGAGCGCCACGTAGGCGGCGCCCGCCGCGGTGGCGGCCGTGCGCCGGAGCCGCTCCTGGTGGGCGCCGGCGCTGAAGATCGCGACGAGCAGGCCGGCGCCGGCGAAGGTGGCGTACCCGCGCAGTTCCTGCACCGTGAACCCGGCCGCCACGACCGCCAGGCAGGCCGCCGGCCACCGCCGGCGCCCGGCGAGGGGCAGCGTCTGGGCGAGGACGGCGGCCACCGCGAGTGCGTCGGCGGGCCGGTGGGGGAGCTCGCCGAGGCGGGTGCCGCTCGCGGCGAGCGGCGGCACGAACGCCACCAGGGCCAGCGCGATCCCGAGCGGACCGTCGCGCACCACCGTGCTGCGGGAGCGCCACCAGGACAGGGCCGCGGCCATACGGCGGCCCGGGGGCGGCAGGCGCAACACGCCCGCAGCGTAGCCCGCCCCGCCCGTCCGGCCCACCGCCGCCCGGTCACGGGGCCGCGCCGACCACGCACTCATCGGCGGGCCCGTCGGCGGGCCCGGCCTTCGCCGGGCGAGGTTGCCGGACCGGGCGCCCGGGAGTGGGTCGGGCGCCCGGGAACGGGTCGGGCGCTCATCGTGCGGTCCGTCTGGTCGGGACGATGCGGCCGTGGGTGTGGGCGTGGCGCAGGAGGACCGCGGCCGTCACGCCGCCCACGAGGATCGCGAAGATGCTCCCTTCCGGGCCGAAGGCGCCGCCGCTCAGCACCGCCGGGCCCTCCGTCACGCTGCGGAGCAGGCCGTGGGTCCCTGTCGTGCCGGAGACCACGGTGCCGAACAGGCCCGACTCGGCGAAGTTCCAGCCCAGGTGCAGGCCGATCGGGAGCCACAGGGAACGGGTTGCCGTGTAGGCCGCGCCCAGCATCACGCCCGCCTCGGCGGCGATCGCCAGTGCGCCCCACAGCGTGGCGGCCGGGTTGAACAGGTGCAGGGCGCCGAACAGGGCGCCGGAGACCGTCAACGCCACCGCGGTGCCGGCCCAGTCCTGGAGGATGCGGAACAGCACGGCGCGGAACAGCAGCTCCTCGGCCACCGCGGCGCCGATCATCGTGCCCAGCGTGGCGATCGCCGCGGAGAGCGAGCCCCAGCCGGTGATGCGGTAGCCGCCCACGGCGGCGATCAGCGCGATGGTCACCGTGAACAGGGCGATTCCGGCGGCCGTCCCGCGCAGGACCCCGGGCAGCAGGGTGGCCGGGGAGACCTCGTCGGCCTCGCGGTGTTCGAGGCGGCGGACGAGCAGGCGGTACAGGAGGATCCCGCCCGTCGCCGTCAGGCCCCCGACGAGCAGGGCGGTGACCGGGTTGCCGGACGCCGCCGAGTTCAGCAGGGCCGAGACCACGAGCACGATCCCGAACACGACGAGCAGCCCCAGCAGGCGCAGGCCGATCCGTTGCATGGTCGCTTCCCTCCGTCGATGCGCGGCCAGCCGCCGCGCTGTCGCCATCGACGCTATGGCCGTCGGCCTCCCCAGCGCGTCACCGCTGAGTGGACATTCGCGTGTAGCTCGCTCGGGGGACACGTGGCTCGCACCAGGGACGGGCGTGCCGCAGCTCACCGACCGGCGGTGGTTGACGCGTCAATCAGCGCGGTATGGTTGACGCGTCAATCACGGAGGGAGACGGAGGGGGCCGCGTGAACAGGCGGATGACGTCTGAGCAGCTCGTTGTGTGGCGGGCGCTCATGGACACCACCAACGACCTGCGGCGGGTGCTCGGGGCCCGGCTGCTGCGGGAGACCGGGCTGTCGCCGGCCGACTACCAGGTGCTGCTCGCGCTCAGCGAGGCCGACCAGCGGCGGCTGCGCTCGTCGGAGCTGGCCGACGCCGTCGACTGGGAACGCAGCCGGCTGTCGCACCATCTCGCGCGCATGGAGCGGCGCGAGCTCATCCGGCGCGACGAGTGTGCCACCGACAGCCGCGGGGCGGAGGTCGTGCTCACCGAGGAGGGGGCGCGGCGGTTCCGGGCGGCGACCGCGCCGCACCTGCGGGCCGTGCGGGAGCAGTTCGCCGACGCGCTGTCCGCGCAGCAGATCGACGCGCTCGCCGGCATCCTGCGCGATCTCCGGCAGCATCTCAAGGGGGAAGCATGATCGCCGTGCTCGGGGCCGGGCACGTCGGGCCGGTGCTGGCCCGGCTCGCGGTCGCCGGTGGATACCGGGTGAGCATCGCCGGCTCCGGCGACCCCGCGCGGATCGAGCTCATCGCCCAGGTGCTGGCGCCGGGGGCCGAGGCCCGCTGGGCGGCCGACGCCATCGAGGACGCCGACCTGGTGGTGCTCGCGTTCCCGCTGCACCGGTTCGCCGGGTTCGCGCAACGGCACGGGACAGCGCTCTCCGGCCGGCTGGTGGTCGACGCGATGAACTACTGGCCGCCGGTCGACGGGGTGCTGGACCTCCCGGAGTCCGGCAGCAGCGAGCTGGTCCAGCGCGAGCTGCCCGGGGCGGTCGTCGTCAAGACGTTCAACCACCTCGGGTATCACCAGCTCGACGAGAACGGCGACCCGGACCGGCTGGCCCTCGGCGTCGCGGGAAACGATCCCGCCGCCGTGAACGCCGTTTCCGAGGTGGTCGGCCGTATGGGGTTCGACCCGGTCGCGCTGTACCCGCTCGGCGCCGGGCGCCTGCTGGAGCCCGGCGGCCCGGTCTTCGGCGCCGCGCTGCGCCGGGCGGATTTCACCGAAGCAGTCAGTACGAAGGCATAGGACAGCAACCATGAACGAGCGACTCACCCTCGGGCTGGACACGTTCGGCGACGTCACCCACGACGGCGACGACCGGCCCGTCAGCCACGCCCAGACCATCCGCGACCTCGTCGAGCAGGGCGTGCTCGCGGACGAGACCGGCGTCGACTTCTTCGGCATCGGCGAGCACCACACCGACGACTTCCCGCTCTCGGCCGGCGACGTGGTGCTCGCCGCCATCGCCGCGCGGACCGGCCGGATCCGGCTCGGGTCCGCCGTGACCGTGCTGAGCTCCGACGATCCCGTGCGGGTCTTCCAGCGGTACAGCACGCTCAACGCACTGTCGGGCAACCGCGCGGAGGTCATCCTCGGGCGCGGGTCGAGCATCGACTCGTTCCCGCTGTTCGGATACGAGCTCTCCGACTACGAGCAGCTGTTCGAGGAGAAGGTCGAGCTGTTCGCCGAGCTGCTGAAGGGCGGTCCGGTGACGTGGCGCGGCGAGACCCGGGCGGCGCTGCACGAGCAGGACGTGGTGCCGCACCTCGAGCACGGGCCGTTCCCGGCCTGGATCGGCGTCGGCGGCAGCCCGCAGTCGGTGGTGCGCGCCGCGCGGTACGGCTACTCGCTCATGCTGGCGATCATCGGCGGCTCCCCGGCCCGGTTCGCCCCGTTCTCCCAGCTGTACCGCCACGCGCTGGAGCAGCTGGAGCAGCCGCAACGGCCGATCGGCGTGCACTCGCCGGGGCACGTCGCGGTCACCGACGAGCAGGCCGCCGAGGAGTTCTGGCCGCGGTACCGCGACGTCATCACGAAGGTGAGCCGCACCCGCGGCTTCGCGATCCCGACCGAGGCGTCGTTCCGCCACGAGATCGGCCCGCACGGCGCCCTCTACGTCGGCGCGCCGGAAACGGTCGCCCAGAAGATCGCGGCGAACCTGCGGAAGCTCGACGCCACGCGCTTCGACCTGAAGTACGGGATGGGAGGCCTCTCCCACAAGGCGCTCATGACGAACATCGAGCTCTACGGCACCCAGGTGATCCCGCGGGTGCGTGAGCTGCTCTCATGACGCGAGGCGGCGGCCGCGGGCGAACGACGCGGCCGCCGCCAGCAGCGTCATCGCCGTCGCGGCGGTGAAGACCACGACCAGGCCCTGGTGGAACGGCGCCGCGATGAGCGACGGGAAGAACTCCCGCCCGGTCAGCACGGCCCGGCCGCCGGTGGGCAGCGCGGTCAGTGCCCCGGACGGGCCGAGCAGGTGCTCGACCGGGTTGCTGCCGAGGAACGCCGCGAACAGCGTGCTCACCGGCGGCAGCGACGCCACGTCGGCGGCGACGCCGGGCGGAACGCCCTGCGCGGTCAGGCCCGACGTCAGCGTGCCCGGCAGCGAGCGGGCCAGGCCGGCGACCATGAGCGAGAAGAACACGCCGATCGACAGCGACGTCCCGGCGTTCTGGAACGTCGCCCGCATGCCGGACGCGACGCCCCGCTGGGCCGGCGGGACGCTGCTCATCACCGAGGACGTGTTCGGGGCCGAGAACATCCCCTGGCCCAGGCCGCTGACGAAGAGCAGCGCGGCGAATGCCGGATAGGTGAAGTTCACCGGGATGAGCAGCAGGCCGGCGAAGCCCGCGGCCACCAGCAGCAGGCCGGTCGTCGCGAAGAGCCGGGCGCCGAAGCGGTCGGAGAGCCAGCCCGACAGCGGTCCGGCGACCAGGAAACCGGCGGTCAGCGGGAGCATGAAGATGCCGGCCCACAGCGGGGTGTCCTCGAAGGCGTAGCCATGCAGCGGCAGCCAGATGCCCTGCAGCCAGATGATGAGCATGAACTGCAGGCCGCCGCGGGCGATCGCGATGAGCAGCGCCGCGAGGTTGCCGGCGGCGAACGCCCGCACCCGGAACAGGGCCAGGCGGAACATCGGCTCGGCGGATCGGGACTCGATGACCACGAACGCGACCAGCAGTGCCACGCCGGTCGCGAGGCCGGCGACGACGCGCGGCGCGGTCCAGCCGGTGGGGTGGCCGCCGTGCGGCTGGATGCCGTACGTCATCGACACCAGGATCGCCGCCGTTCCCAGCGCGAACGTGAGGTTGCCGGCCCAGTCGACCGGCGCGCGCCGGCGCTCGCCGACCTCGCGCAGGCTGCGGTACGACCAGATGGTGCCGGCGACGCCGACGGGCACGCTGACCCAGAACACGGCCCGCCAGTCGATCACGGCGAGGACCCCGCCGAGCAGCAGCCCGAGGAACTGCCCGGCGAGCGCGGTGATCTGGTTGACGCCGAGCGCCATGCCGCGCTGCCGGGCCGGGAACGCGTCGGTGAGGATCGCCGCCGAGTTGGCCATGAGCATGGCCCCGCCGGTCGCCTGCACGATCCGCCAGGCGATGAGCCACAGCGCGCCGGCGCCGGCCCGGAACGGGTCGACCGACAGCGCGATGGAGGCGATCGTGAAGACGAGGAAGCCGAGGTTGTACATCCGGACGCGGCCGAACATGTCGCCCAGCCGCCCGAGCGCGACCACCAGCACGGCCGTGACCAGGAGGTACCCCATGATCATCCAGAGCAGGTAGCCGATGTTGCCGGGCGCGAGCGGGTCCAGCCCGATGCCGCGGAAGATGGCCGGCAGCGAGATGATGACGATCGACCCGTCGATCGCCGCCATGAGCATCCCGAGCGTGGTGTTCGACAGCGCGACCCACTTGTACCGGTCGGGGGCGCTCACAGCTCGTCCGCCAGGCGTTCGAGGAGCCGGGTGGCCGCGGCGATCTGGGCGCGCTCCTCCGCGGAGAGGCGGGTCAGGGCGTCGGCAAGGGCGTGGGTCTTGAGGCTGCGGCGGTCGGTGAGCAGGCGGAGGCCCTCGGCGGTGATCGCCATGAGCACGCGGCGGCCGTCGGTCGGGTCGGGCGAGCGGGAGACCAGGCCGCGCTGTTCGAGGGCCTGGAGCGTGGCGCCCATCGCCTGCGGCCGCACGCGGTCGCCGGCCGCCAGCTCGCCGGGCGGCGCCGGCCCGTCCCGGTCGAGGCGCGACAGCACGGACGCCTCGGACAGCGTCAGCTGGCCCGGCACGTGGGTCTGCCGGAGCCGGCGGACCAGCCGCCCGACCGCCACCTGCAGGTCGGCGGCGACGCGTTCGATCCCCATATCTTCAACCTAGACTGATAAACCCAGGTTGACGATATGAGCTAAGGCCTGTTTCATCACTGAGGCCCGCCGCAGCCCGGCCTCAGTGATGAAACCGGCCTTAAGCCTCGGTCAGGTCCAGCATCCGGCCGAGCGGCAGGGACGGGTTGGCCGCCGCGTCCCCGGCCAGGTCGGGGTCGGTGAGCAGCGCCTCGATCCGGGCCACCGGCAGGCGGGGGCAGCTCGCCATCGCCCGGCGGACGCCGGCGTCGGGGTCGGTGGTGAGCCGGTCGACGGTCCGCGGGTCGGCGTCCAGGTCGAGGGCGACCAGCCGCCGCACCGCCGGGTCCGGGTGGCCGGCGAACCGGGCCAGGCCCGCGCGCGGGAATCCGGGCAGCCCGGGCAGCGTGTCGCGGCCGTGGTACTCCAGGAAGCAGCGCAACAGCAGTGCCGGCGGGGCGGCCGGGTGGTGCCGGGCGAGGTTCAGCCGCACGCCGGGGTCCTCGTCCCCGGCCAGGGCGGCGACGAGCTGCGCCGGGAGGTCGGGCCGGCGGGCCGCGCGGCGGCGCAGCAACGGGTTGACCGACCCCGCCCACCGCAGCGCGTCGGCAAGCTCGGGCACCCCACCGCCACCGCCGGGCGGGCCGGGGTCGATCTCGATGCGCGCCCGCTCCTCCTCGGTGAGGTCCGGATGCACGGACACCGCCGTCCGTACCGAGATGTCCGGATCGGCGGCCAGCAGCCGCACCTGCGCGCCGGTCAGGTCCTCGCGCCCGGCCGTCGTCCGCCGGACCTCCGGGGCGGGGTGGCGGACCAGCCGCTCCACGTCCTGCGGCGAGAGGCTCGGGCTCGCGGCGAGCACGGTCAGCGCCTCGATGTCGTCGCCGGCCAGGAGCTGCGCGACCAGCGCCGGCGACAGCGGCCGGTGCAGGACCATCCAGAACGCGTGGCAGTGCTGGGCCGGGAGATCGGCCGGCTGCATGACCCGCGCGTCCTCGGCGACCGCGTGCGCGGCCGCCTCACGGACGGACGGGTCCGGGTCGCCCAGCAGCGTGCGCAGCTCGTCGCGGCGGCCCGCGAAGCCGGCCGCGTACCGTCGCACCCACGGGTCGGGGTGGGCGGCGGCCAGCCGCAGCGGCTGGCCGCTGTACGCGTTGGCCTCGAAGAACTCGGCCAGCAGCTCGTCCGCCGTCGCCCGGGTGGCGGGCGCCCATCGGGGCAGCTCGGTCAGCACCCGGGTCACGGCCGCGTCGGGCAGCGGGCGCTGGCCGCGGCGGCCGAAGGCGCGGATCCGTACCCGCCAGTCGGGATCGTCCAGGAGCCGGGCCCGCAGGTCCGGGTCCGCGAGGGGGTGCCGGGCGAGGGCCATGCGGACGGCCGGTGCGGGGTGCGCGGCCATCGCCTCCTGCACCGGCCGGGGCAGGTCGGCCCGGTCGCGCAGCCCCTCGCAGGCCGCATCGGGGTGGGTCCGCAGGAGCCGGCGAAGAACCTCGGCGGTTGCCGAAGGGTTCCTCGCCAGCCCTCGCGGTGCCGAGCGCGTCACGGCGCCCAGCATAGGGACGGGATCAGAAGCCGACCGCGACCAGCAGCCACTGCGGGTTGCCGTGCGAGACGAACGAGGACTGCTCCGCGTAGTCGTCGTACGGGAAACCGTAGGAGAGCTTGTTGATGGCGTGGTCGTGCCAGAACTTCGAGTAGTAGTTCGCCGGCGCCGCCTGGTAGAACAGGCTCGGCGTCGACCACTGCGACTGCGGCAGCTGCCGCACGTGCCGGTTGAGCGCGGCGCAGTTGGCCGGGTCGTTGGCCAGGACGCCCGCGCAGCCGAAGACGTCCGACGTCGGGGCGTTGATGCCGTACTGCTGCGCGTACGCGGTGAAGTAGTTCGCGTTCACCCCGCCCGCGCGGAACGTCGGGTCGCTGCCCGGCGCGATGATCCGGTACGGGGCCTGGGACTGGGCCAGGACCTTGAACTCCTGCGGTACCTCCGCGATGAACTTGGCGAAGGTCGCCTCCCGGCTCTCCGCGAAGGTCGCGGCGTCCTCGCCGACCGCCACGTCGTAGCCGTCGCGGGCGTGCAGGCGCATGGCGAGCTTCAGGCCGAACGCGTCGACCCGCGTCGTGTTGCCGTTGAAGACCGCCGGGCCCACCGTGAACTCGATGAAGTCGTAGTACTGGCTGTTCGGGCTGCCGACGTAGAAGTACATCCGGCCGGCCGTGTTGGCGGGCATGTCGAAGTACGGCTGCTCGGCGATCGAGTGCACCTGGCCGTTGTAGCTCCAGTACACCTGGCTGTCCGGGTAGCGGCCGTTGGTCCGGTTGAGGATCTTCAGCATGACCACGTTCGCCGGGTTCGGGATGTTCGACGTGTCGCCCCAGAACTGGTCCGGCGGCGGGTTGCTCGTCGGCGGGTTGCTCGTGGGCTGCTGGGTGCCGGTGATGCGCACCGCGAACTCCCACAGCGAGTAGCCGTAGGCGGTGCCCCGGACCGTGCCGTACATCCGCACGTAGCGGCCGGAGCCGGTGACGGTCAGCGCCTGCGTGCCGCCGGTGCCGGTCGTCGTGGTGTAGACGGTCGTCCAGGTCGAGCCGTTGGTCGACGTCTGGATCTGGAACGACCGTGCGTACGCGGCCTCCCAGGTCAGCGTCACGCCGCAGATCGACACCGTCGAGCCCAGGTCGACCTGGACCCACTGCGGGTCGCTGAACGCGCTCGACCAGCGGGTGCCGGTGTTGCCGTCGAACGCGGCCGAGGCCGGCGAGGCGGCGTTCTCGGTCGACGACGCGGTGGCGGGCCGGCCCTGCGCCGCGTTGGCGGTGCCGCAGCCGGTGGTACCGCCGAACGAGCCGAAGATCTGGAACTCCCACAGCGAGTAGCCGTAGGCGGTGCCCCGCGCGGTGCCGTACATCCGCACGTAGCGGCCGCTGCCGGACACCGCGAGCGTCTGCGTGCCGCCGGTGCCGGTGGTGGTGTTGTAGATGGTCGTCCAGGTCGAGCCGTCGGCCGACGTCTGGATCTGGAAGGACCGGCCGTAGGCCGCCTCCCACTGGAGGATCACCTGGTCGATCGTGGCGGTCTGGCCCAGGTCGACCTGGATCCACTGCGGGTCGCTGAACGCGCTCGACCAGCGGGTGCCGGGGTCGCCGTCGAAGGCGTAGCCGGGGTTCGTCGCCGCGTTCTCGCTCGACGAGGCGGTGGCCGGCCTGCCCTGCGACAGCAGCGCGCCGGCGGCGTTGGCGACGCCGACGGTGAACGCCGCGTAGCCGGCCAGCACGGCCGCGACGACCGCTCCGGAGAGCGCGCTCACGATCAAGCGCCGGCGGCGACGGGGTGGTGAGGGTTCGGACGATCTGAAGATCATGGGCATCGGCGCTGCTCCCTGACGTGGGTTGGGGCGTCGTCGACCGCCGCCGCGCCGGTTGGGACGCGCCGGTTCGGGCGGGGACCGGTGCTGGCGGGCGGTGGTCTCGGGCGGGTGCAAGAGAGCGCTCTCTCAGTCGTTCACTCTATCGACGTCGGTCAGGCCGTCAAGAGTGCGCACGTTTTGAAGCGCACCGATGGGGGGAAGGGCGTTACCGAGAGCTCCGGTACCCAGGGAGGTGCCCCTTTGTCCGGCACACCGTCCGCCCCGGCGCCGGCCGGCGGCATCATCCGCAGTCTCATCCCCGCGCGGATCGACCGGCTGACCTGGGCGCCGTTCCACACGAGGATGGTGCTCGCCCTCGGGACCGCCTGGGTCCTCGACGGCCTCGAGATCACCATCGCGAGCGCCGTCGGCGCCGTGCTCAACAAGCAGGAGACACTGGGCCTGAGCAGCACGCAGGTCGGCGCGATCGCCACCGTGTACCTGCTCGGCGAGGTGTTCGGCGCGCTGTTCTTCGGCCGCCTCTCCGACGCGCTCGGGCGCAAGAACCTGTTCATCGTGACGCTCGGCGTCTACCTGGCGGGCAACGCGCTGACCGCGCTGACCTGGGGCAGCGACACATTCGGCCTGATCTTCCTGTACCTCACCAGGTTCATCGCCGGCGCCGGCATCGGCGGCGAGTACGCCGCCATCAACTCGGCGATCGACGAGATGATGCCGGCGAGGTACCGGGGGCGCGTCGACATCGGCGTGAACGGCACCTACTGGGGCGGCGCGATCATCGGCACGCTGGGCACGTACGTGCTGCTCAACCACATCTCGCTGAACATCTCCTGGCGGCTGGGCTTCCTCATCGGCCCGATCATCGGCCTGCTCATCTGGCGCCTGCGCCGGCACCTGCCGGAGAGTCCCCGCTGGCTGATCATGCACGGCCGGGAGGCCGAGGCGGAGGAGAGCATCGCGTTGATCGAGCGTGACGTCGAGCGCTCCGGGCAGACCCTCGCGCCCGTCGACGAGTCGCAGGCGATCGAGGTCCGGCCGACGCGCTCGCACGGGTACCTGTCGCTGCTGCGGGTCCTCTTCTCGCACTACCCGTCACGCTCGGCGCTGAGCGCCACGCTCATGATCACGCAGTCGTTCCTGTACAACGCGATCTTCTTCACGTACACGCTGGTGCTGTCGAAGTTCTACCACGTCGACGCGGAGAAGACGCCCATCTATCTGATCGCGTTCGCGCTGGGCAACCTGGCCGGGCCGCTGGTGCTCGGGCACCTGTTCGACACGGTCGGCCGGCGCAAGATGATCGCCGGCACGTACATCCTCTCCGGCGTGCTGCTGGCGATCTCGGCGTGGATGTTCGACGCGGGCATGCTGACCGCGTTCACCCAGACCCTCGCGTGGTGCGTGATCTTCTTCTTCGCGTCGGCGGGCGCCAGCTCGGCGTACCTGACCGTCAGCGAGATCTTCCCCCTCGAGGTCCGGGCCCAGGCGATCGCGGTGTTCTTCGCCATCGCGCAGTGCTTCGGCGCGATCGGCCCGATCTTCTACGGCTGGCTGATCGGCGAGGGCGAGGACCCGGGAAAACTGTTCATCGGGTACCTCATCGGCGCCCTCGTGATGATCATCGGCGGCGTCGTCGAAGCGGTCATCGGCGTCGACGCCGAGGGAAAGTCCCTGGAACACGTCGCGACGCCACTGTCCGCCGTGACGACCCGCCCACGCTCGACCGGCTGATCTCTGGACCACAGACAACGCTCGCGAGCGCGGGGCCAGGAACTGTGCGGTCCAGGAGTAGGCGGGCCGGGAGCGCGGGCCTTACGGGACCACGGTCACCGGCCAGCGGCCGGCCTTCACCAGCCGGACGGCCAGGGAGCCCACGAAGCGGTGGCCGAAGTGGCGCGACGAGCCGACGACCACCGCGTCCGCGCGCAGTTCGCCGGCGACGCGGACGATCTCCTGGTACGGGTCGCCGCGCACCGCGATGAACTCCGCGTTCACGCCGGCGTGCAGGGCACCCTGCTCGACCTGGCGGCGCATGTCCTCGGTCGCCTCCGCCGCCGCCTGCTCGACCGCCCCGGCGGCCTCGGCGACGAGGCGGCTTGCGGCGGGGACGCCGGTCACGTACACCACGACCAGCCGTGCGCGCTGGCGGCGGGCGAGGCCGGCCGCGTACGCGCCGGCGCGCATCGACGTGTCCGAACCATCGACACCGACGACGATGACCTTGGGGCCGTCGGTGCCCAGCTCGAAACTCACGGCAACAGCATGCCGCACGCGCCGGCGGGCCACGAGTCAGGGCGGCCCGAACCGGGCGCCCGGCATGAGGAGACCCGGCCGGCCGGCACAGCGCGGCGGCCCGTGAGCGGGCCGCCGCGAGGAAGTCGTGCCTACACCGTCGTGCCGGACTCCACGAGCACCGGCGGGCGGCGGTAGATGAAGCGGTCGGTGATGCCGAACCGCAGCACGAACGCGACCAGCAGCGTGGCCAGGTTCGCCAGCAGCTCGTTCGCGCCCCACCAGGCGACCAGCACCGCCAGCAGCGGCAGGCGCACCGCCAGGTCGGCGTTGTTCAGCAGCACGAACCGTGCGAAGCGGGCCGGCCACGGCCGGTCCCGGCGGGCCCGGAACACCACCAGGTCGACGAGGACGAAGTTCCAGCAGATCGCCACCTCCGTCGCCACGACCGCGGCCGGCAGGTAGTGCACGTGGAGGTGGTCCACGAGCAGCCACATGACGGCCAGGTTCGGCAGCACGCCGGAGGCGCCGGCCGCGCCGAAGCCGGCGAGCCGCAGGAGTCGGGTCACGCGTGCACCTGCCGCACGACGATCTCGCCGAAGCGGGCCACCACCGTGGACTCCGTGATGCCGGTCTGGAGCGTCGGCAGTTGGGCGAGGGTCGACTCGGCCTGGTCGGCCATGACGACGTAGTCGATCGACGCCACCCCCGCGGGAAGCACTGTCTCCATCACCTCAGGGTCGGTGTCCACCTTCCACAGCCAGACCGGCTTGGTGAAGCCGGCCAGCTTCAGGTCCATCCAGATGTAGTCGTCGGTGACGACCACCGCGTCGCGCGGGACGTGCTCGACGACCCAGCGGGTGGCGGCGCGGGAGTTGGCGCTGCCGTCGACGCGGGACTGCTCGACCATCGTCGACGCCCAGGCCGGTACGACGAGCACCGCCGCGACGAGCGCGGCGACGCCGGCCGCGAGCCGGGACAGCGGCATGCCGCGCCACACCAGGGCCCGCCGCCACACCACGTCGCCGGTGCCGGCGATCAGCAGGGCCGCGAACGGGAGCAGCGCGATGACGTAGGCGAACGGCATGTAGCCGCCGCGGCACATCATCACCACCTGGATGAGCAGCGCGATGCCGATCGGGCGCAGCCGGGCCACGGCGAGGCCCGCCGGCACCAGCAGTACACCTGAAAGAAGGAGCCAGGGATCGAGGTCGGTCCAGGACGTGGCCAGGCTGAACGTGCCCGACGACGGGTCCAGCAGGCTCCCGCTGCCCGACCGGCCGAAGAGCTGCCACCACAGGGACCAGGTCAGGCTGACGTGGCCCTCGCCGGGTAGCAGCTCGTTCTTGAGCAGGGCGAAGACCGGGTACGACGCGACGAGCACGCCGAAGGAGACGAAGAAGACGCCGAGGTTCCACACCCGGGTCCGCTTGTGGGTGTGCTGGACCAGCAGCCAGACCAGCGCCGGGAGCAGGATGACGATGGTCTCCTTGCACAGCGCGGCCGAGGCGAACCAGACGGCGCTCCACAGCGCCGCCGCGACGCTGCGCCGGGGCGACGCCGCCGCCGCGAGGGCGGCCAGCACGAACATGGTGGCCAGGTTGTCCAGGAACACCATGCGGTGGAAGTACACGGCCAGCGGCGACAGCGCGAACAGCGCGACCGCGACGGCCGCCCAGCCGCGGTTCAGCCGCAGCCGGCGGGCCAGCAGGAACAGCAGCGCGCAGCTGACCAGCACGGCGAGGAGCATGACCTCCCGGCCGACCATGACGGCGCTGGGCGCGCGGTCGAAGCCGTCGGTGAGCCCGGCGTAGCCGGCGATGATGGCCCAGCCGAGGAACGGGTGGTCGTACCAGTAGGTGTAGTGGGAGAGCGCGCCGTGGTCGAGCATGGCCCACGCCTGGTTGACGTAGGTGCCCTCGTCGTCGTTGATCCGGCCGGGCCAGCCGTGCAGGTTCCAGCCGTTGACGAGCCCGGCCACGAGCAGCAGCGGTCCCAGGATCAGGAGGCTTTTGCGGTGGTACCGCCAGCGCGACCCACGAGGAGCGTCCTGCTCGAGCGGAGCGCGGACCGGACTGCGCTCGACTTCGAGAACTGCGGTCATGCGGCGGCCTCCACGGCGAGCGCCGGGCGGTGGTGGCCGCCGTGCGCGGTCTTGTGCCAGGTGGTGTTGCCGTCGACGTGCTGCCACACGGCCCAGAACGCGGCGCCCATGAGCACCCACTGGTAGACCGGCGCCCCGACGAGCAGGAACGCGTAGTGGCGCCACAGCACCTTCTGCTTGTAGGCGCGGGCGAACTCGCGCAGCCCGAGGAGCTGCGTGGCGAGCGTGATGAGGATCGGCACGAACGGCGCGTACATGAGCATCGCCACGAACACCGGCACCTTGAGCCAGACGATGGTCGCGATCGACAGCGGCAGCAGCAGCGCGGAGAACGCCTGGAGGAACGGCGTGGCCAGGATGTAGCCGGCGAGCATCCGCTGGCGCAGCGTCGGCAGCGTCGACCAGCGGCCCTCGAGCAGGATGCTCAGGAAGCCCTGGTTCCAGCGGACCCGCTGCCAGAACAGCGACCCGGCCTTGCGGTCGCCGATCGTCTGCGGCACCTCCTCGCGCGTGGCCAGCTCGGGCTCGTACGCGGCGACGACCCGCGCGTTGTACCGCGTGCACAGCAGGACGCCGAGCGCGCAGTCCTCGGTGAGGTTGTCGGGCCAGCCGCCGGCCTTCTCCAGCAGCTCCCGCCGGATGAACACGGTGTTGCCGCCGAGCGGCACGAACCCGGTCCGCACCTGGTAGAACATGCGGCTGGTGAACCAGAAGAAGTACTCCATGACGTTGTGCACCTTGAACCAGTCGCGCACCCGCCGGCCGAGCGTCATGAGCTGCACCCCGCCCTGCACGACGTCGGCGTCGGTGCGGACCAGCAGCGTGTTGACCCGGGTGAGCAGCTGCGGAGCGACGTCGTCCTCGGCGTCGACCACGCCGATGACCGTGCCGGTGGACACGGCGAGGGCGGCGTTGAGCTGCCGCGGCTTGTTGGACTTCACGTACGGGCGCACGACGGTGCGCACCCGGTTCCCGGGGTCGTAGTTCGCCTGCACGCGGGAGACCTCGGCGATGGTGGCGTCGTCGCCCTCGCACAGCGACACCAGGATCTCGTAGTCGCCGTAGTCCTGTTCCAGGAGGTGGCGCAGGGTGCCGGCGATGACGAACTCCTCGTGCAGCGCGGGAACGATGATGGAGAACCGTTCCCGGTGCTCCTGTTCCCCGGCGGCGGGCCAGCGCATCTGCTCGACCGCCTCCGGGGTCCGCCAGCCGTAGAGGCGCCAGCGCACCTCCAGGGCGCCGACGACGGTGTTGTACAGGGCGACCGCGGTGACGAGCAGGGCCAGGACGGCCGCGCCGGACAGCGGCGAGACGACGAGGCCCACGGTCGCGGCGGCGATGAGCGCCAGGCCGGCGGCCCAGCGCGTCACCGGGCTGCCCAGCCAGGTGGCCAGGCGCAGCCACGGGAGCTGCCGCAGGTACAGCATCCCCTGCCGCACGTCGCCCTTGCTGGCCCCGGCCAGGCGCTGGCCGAAGTCGAGCGGCACCTCGGTGCGCCGCAGCCGCGGATAGCGGGCCAGGATCTCCAGCAGGATCTTGAACCCGCGGGACCGCAGCCGGTCGGGATCGACCTTGTCCAGCCTGATGCCGAAGAAGCCGGTCATGGGATCGGTGACGCCGCGCAGGGCGACCGGGAACGCGACCCGGGCCAGGATCGTCGAGCCGGTCGACACGACCTTGCGCAGCGGGCCGTCGAGGCCGCCGCTGCTGCCGCCCTCGCGGTACCGGCTGGCCATCACCAGGTCGTGGTCGTCGAGCGCGGCCAGCATCGCCGGCACCAGCTCCGGCGGGTGCTGCAGGTCGGCGTCCATGACGAGGGCCTTCGTGGCGCGGGCCCGCCGGTAGCCGTCGACGACCGCGCCGGCCAGGCCGCCGACCCGCTGCGCGCCGGTCCGGTGGAAGACGCGGACCCGCAGGTCGTCACGCTCCAGTTCGGCCGCGGCGAGGGTGATGGCGTCGACGGTACGGTCGTTGTCGCTGTCGTCGACGAAGAGCAGCTCGACGTCGGTGAGGACTGCGGACAACCGTTCGATCAGGGGGCCTACGTTGTCTTCCTCATGTCGGCAGGGGATGACGATGGTGGCCTTCACGCGAATCTCCTTGGTCGCTACAACCGGATGACCGAACAGCGCGCCAGTGCGCCGCCGCCGCTGTCGAAGTACTCGACCGTGATCGTGTGGTCGCCTTCGGTCAGGGCGGTTTCGTACGTGTAGGTGGTCGGCGGATGGTCGGACCAGCCGTCGATCACCACGGCACCGTCGATGGAGACCCGGATGCCGTCGTCACTGGTGGCGGTGATGCGGTACGTGCCGCCGGCCAGGTGGTCGGTCCTGGTCCAGCGGGTGGAGAAGCCGTCGGCGGGCACGCCCGCGACCGGGGCGCCGTCGCCCCAGTCGAAGTCGATGTCCGCCTCGTCGCGGGTCAGCAGGGGTTCGCCCGCGAGGCTCGTTCCGGCGTAGTAGGAGGCCGTCCACGGGGTCGGTGGCGGCGGATCGGCGGTCTTGTCGTAGCTGACGCGGGCGATGGCGCCGGCCGCCTGCTCGTAGTACTCGGCGACGATGACGTGGGCGCCCTCGGCGAGGTTGCGCTGCACGACGAACGTCGTCGGGGGCTGGTTGCGCCACTCGTCGAGGACCAGCACGCCGTCGACGTACAGCCGGACGCCGTCGTCGGCGACGACCCGGAACGTGTAGACGCCGGCGGCGAGGGTGTCGGTGCGGGTCCAGCGGGCCGACCAGCCGTCGGCCGGCAGGCCGGGGCCGGGGGCGCCGGTACCCCAGTCGAAGTCGACGGCCGAGTCCTGGCGCACGATCGCGGCGGTGCCCTCGAGCGCGGTGCCCGCGTAGTAGGCGCCGTCCCAGCCGGGCGGCGAGGTGACGTCGCCGACCCGCTGGTAGGTCAGGTGCAGCTGGTTCCCGGCGGCGTTCTCGTAGTACTCGACCCGGATCTCGTGCGGGCCGCCGAGGAGCAGCTTGTCGCCGGTGAACGCCTCGTTCTGCTCCCGCCACTTGTCGACCACGGGCTGCCCGTCGACGAACACGCGGATCCCGTCGTCGGCGGTGCCGGAGAACCGGTACAGGCCGGACGGCAGCACGTCGGTGCGGGTCCACACGCCGACGAAGTGGTCGTCGCCGATGCCACCGCCGGGGGAGCCGTCGAGCTGGATCGCGTTCTCCGGGCGGGAGAGGTCGGGAACGCGGTCCGGGATCGCCGGGGCGCTCCCGGCGCCGGGCGTGTTCCAGTAGCGGGCGGTCCACTGTGGAGCGGGCGGGATGTCCGCCGTACGGGTCCAGGCCAGGCGGGCCAGGGCGCCGGCCGCGTTCTCGTAGTACTCCATGACGATCGTGTGCGCGCCGGCGCCGAGCACCAGGCTCGCCGAGTACTCGGTGACGCCCTGGTCGCCCCAGTGGTCGATCACCTTCTGCCCGTCGACCCACAGCCGCACGCCGTCGTCGCTGGCCGTGGTGAAGTCGTAGATCCCGGCGGTGAGGGTCACGGATCGCGTGTACCGGGCGACGAAGTGGTCGGCGTCGATCGCGGGATCGGGCGAGCCGAGCCCCCAGTCGTGGTCGACGACGGCCTCGTCGCGGCTCAGCTGCGGCCGGGTGGCCGGGATCGTCGGCGCGGAGCCGGCGCCGGGCGTGTTCCAGTACTCGGCCAGGAACACGTCGCGCGGCTGGTCCGGCGTCGTCTCCCAGGTGAGCTTCGCGCTCGCGTCGACGACGTTGTCGTAGAACTCCAGCCGGATCGCGTGCTCCCCGGCGGCGAGGTCGGCGACGTGGTCGTAGGCGGTCGGGCCCTGGTCGTGCCACTGGTCGATGACGAGCTGGTCGTCGATGTACAGCCGGGCGCCGTCGTCGGAGGCGATCGTGAACCGGTAACGGCCGGCGGCGAAGAACTCCCGCTTCGACCAGCGGGCGGAGAAATGGTCCGGGTCGACGCCGGGACCGGGGGAGTCGGTCGACCAGATGAAGTCGACCTTCGGGTCCTCCCGGACCAGCACCGGCGAACCCTGCAGGTTCTGGTTGTTGAAGAACTCGGCGGTGAACGGCGCCGACGGCGCGTAGTTCGCGGTCCACGTCGCGTCCGTCGCCGGCGTGGTGACGAAGTGCCGGATCGCGCCGCCGTCGGACCAGCCGGTGAAGTGGTACACGGTGCCGTTCGCGTCGACCGCGGTCGGCGGGGCCGCGATCTCCCGTTTGAAGCCGGTGACGCCGTGCACCGCGTCGGGCGTCGGGATCGGCACACCGTCGAGGGTCAGCCCGAGGCCCGGCGGGTTCGTCCTGAACGTCATCACCGACGTGTTCGGGTAGATGAACGTGGACCTGCTGGTCGACAGGCCGTTGCGGTCGGTCGCGGTCACCTTGAGCTCGAACCAGGTGTCGGCGGACGCCTCGCCCGTGGTCGGGATCGTGAACGTGCCGACCCGGCCGGTCAGCGGCCCGACGAACGGGTGCAGGTGGGTGTTGTGGTGCAGGAAGACCTCGGTCTTCAGGTCGCCGTCGCTGACGTCGAACCCGGCGGCGTCGTTGCCGAACACGTTGTAGGTGATGGTGTCGCCCGAGTCGTACCTGGCCCCGTCGACCGGCGCCGCGATCGTCACCGTCGGCGGGGTGCCGACCTGGATCACGATGGGTCTCGATGTCACCGTGTTCTGCCCGTCGGAAACGCTGAGCGTCACCGGATACACGCCGACCGCGGTGTAGGTCTTCACCGGGTTGGCGGCGGTGCTCGTGCTGCCGTCGCCGAGATCCCAGTGGTACTGCAGGTCGTCGCCGTCCGGATCGCTCGTGCCGGCGCTGGAGAAGTGCACGGTCAGCGGCGCCTCGCCGCCGGTCGAGTCCGAGCCGGCCTTCACCACCGGCGAGCTGCCGGCCAGGCTGTAGGAGACGCGGTAGAGCTGGCCGGGGAAGTAGGTGATGTAGTACAGCGACCCGTCGGGCGCCACCTTGAGGTCGACGACGCTGCCCGCGTCGGCGTCGAAGTCGCGGACCTGGGTGATCTGGCCGGCGTCGTCGAGCAGCGCCTGCTTGATGAAGCCGCGGGAGTAGTCGCCGAAGAACAGGCTGCCCTGGTACTCCGGGGGGAACTGCGAGCCGCGGTAGACCGGGCCGGCGGTGACCGCGCCGCTGCCCCCGTCGTGGTTGTAGGCGGTCAGCGGGTCGCGGTAGCCGGCGCAGCCCGTGGTGCAGCGGCCCTCGTGGACCGGCCAGCCGTAGTTGCCGCCCTTGACGACGAGGTTGAGCTCCTCCCACGTGTAGTCGCCGACGTCGCCGGAGTAGAGCCGCCCGGTCGCGCTGTCGAACTGGAACCGCCACGGGTTGCGGAAACCATATGCCCAGATCGCGCCGAGCTTTCCCGGCTGCCCGGCGAACGGGTTGTCCGCCGGAATCGATCCGTCGGGATTGATGCGCAGGATCTTGCCGTGCGGGTTGGACAGGTCCTGCGCGTTCGGCGGGTATCCGTTGTCGCCGACGGCGAAGTACAGCTTGCCGTCGGGGCCGAACCGGATGGAGCCGCCGACGTGCAGCAGCTGCGAGGGCGACTGTGTCTGAAAAATGGTGTACGGGCCGTCGGTGCCGATATCGCCGGAAGCGTCGAAACGCACCAGGTGATTCAGCAGGTCGTGCCCCGTGTAATAAAAGTAGACATAGTGGTTCGCGACGCCGAAACCGGGATCGAATGCGATGCCGATGAGCCCGCGGTCACCCGACGCCTCCGACGGCAGGTCGGCGAAGGGCTGCGTGAGCAGGTGCCCGTCCTTGAAGATCTTGATTTTCCCGGTGCGTTCCAGGATGAAAATGCGGCCGTCCGGGGCGATCTCGAATCCGCTCGGGCCGTCGAGTCCGGCGCCGACGACGAGCTGCGTGGCGAATCCGGGCGGGGTTGCGGCACGCGCCGGTGGCATCGGCCCGACGAGCGACGCCACGAGTGTCAGCAATATGACAAAAGCCAGGTACTTCCGCACGGCTCACCCCACGAATCGGCCACCGCGGCAAATCGTGGGGTGCCCGTGTAAGGCGGCAATAGCGATTCCGGGAATGCGCGGTGACGATATTGGGTCGACGTTGTTTCGGCCGTCGCGGTGTACGGCCGAATTGCCCGGCCGGAAACACGCCGGTCGTCAGGTCGTTACCGGTAACGATTCGTATCCGCGCAGTACACGCGTCGGCCGTCGATGGGCCACGCCGTTTTCCCGCAGGCCGGGGTACCGCTCGAAGAGCATCCGCAGGCCGATCTCGCCCTCCAGGCGGGCCAGGGCGGCGCCGAGGCAGTAGTGCACCCCACCGGAGAACGACAGGTGCTCGCGGGCGTTGGCCCGGGTCACGTCGAACCGGGCCGGGTCGGCGAACACGGCCGGGTCGCGGTTGGCCCCGCCGAGCATCGGCACGATCACCTGGCCGGGCCGGACGGTGACGCCGCCGACCCCGGTCTCCCGCCGGCAGATCCGGGCCGTGCTCTGCACCGGCGAGTCGTACCGCAGCATCTCCTCGACCGCACCGGGCCAGCGCGCCGGCTCGGCCCGCAGCAGCTCCAGCTGCTCGGGGTGGCGCATGAGCAGGGCGGCGCCGCTGCCGAGCAGGTTCACCGTGGTCTCGAACCCGGCGGCCAGCAGCAGCCCGGCCGTGGCGAGCAGCTCGTCGTCGGTGAGTTGCTCGCCTTCCAGGTGGACGAGCCTGCTCAGCAGGTCGTCGCCGGGCGCTGCGCGCAGGCGCGCGAAGTGGCCGCGCAGCCAGTCGTTGCTCGCCTTGATGCCGCGCTCGGTCCGGCGGTACACCCGGAAACCCAGGCCGATGTCGAGCGTCGGCGCGGCCGCGGCGCCCCACGCCAGGAACTGCCGGCGCATCTCCTGCGGCACGCCGAGGATGTCGGCGATCACCGTCACCGGCAGCAGCGCGGCGTAGTCGGCGACGAGCTCCGCCGGCTTGTCCCGCAGTAGCTCCTCGCAGGTCTGCTCGATCCGCGGCCGCAGCCCCTCGATGGCGCGGGCGGTGAACACCTTCGCGACGAGGCGGCGGTACCGCGTGTGGTCCGGGGGATCGACGACGAGCATTGACGGGGGATCGACCGGTCCGATCGGCGACGTGCGGCGGCTGAGCCGGAACAGCAGGGCGACGCCGGTCGGCAGGCGCCGCTCGCTGACCCCGACCCCGAACGCGTCGCTGCGCAGGACGGCCGAGGCGACGTCGTGCCGCGCGGTCGCCAGCATGAGCTCGCCGCGCACGACCGGACCGGCGTCACGGACCCGGTCGTAGAACGGGTACGGGTCGGCCCGGACGGCGGGGTCGTGGAAGAACCCCGCCAGCCGGTCCCCCCGCCGCGCGGCGCGCCGGACGGCCATCCGCATGAACCCGTGCTTGGTAGCCCACCGCAACCCCGTCCCCGCCATCCCTTCTTGGTACTACACGGTACCAAGAAGGTCAACGGCCGGGCTCCAGGACAGGGCCTACGGCTGACCTGGGTTGAGGGCGACGAACAGGGCCTCCCCGTCGGCGCACAGGGTGTCGCCGTGGTGCAGGGTCGCGGTCACGAACCGCTTGCGGCCCTCGATCCGGTCGACCGTGCCGGTGATCCGCAGCGGCGCGCCGATCGGGGTGATCGAGCGGTAGTTGACGTGCAGGTACGCGGTGCGCGAGACCGGCCGGCCGGTGTTGGCCAGCCGGCCCAGCACCTCGTCGAAGACCAGCGGGATGACCCCGCCGTGGGCGGCGCCGTTCGCGCCGAGGTAGTAGCGGCCCATGGTGAGGCGGACCACGACGTGCTGCTCGTCCCACTCGTCGTACTCCAGCGGCGGGATGAGCGCCTGCCCCCGGCCGATCAGGTCCGACCGGCGGCCCGCGATCATCGCGTGCTCGTCCACCTCGTACGTCTCGGCCGCGGCGGCGATCTTCTCCAGCATGTCGGCGATCTCGGTGACGACCGCCTCGGGGGCGTCCGCCGCGGTGATGCCCTCCTGGACCCGGCGCAGCGCCTCGATCATGCGGCCGAAGTCCGGGCCGCCGCCGTCGGTGCGGTACGTGCGCGGCCGGAAGCCGCCGATGTTGCCGGGCTCGCTCATCCCCGCAGTGTCCGCCGGGCGGGCGGCCGGACGGGAGGAAGTGTGATGGATCCGCCTCAACCGTCGGCCCGTTGTCGCGGGATCCGGGCCTCGCCGGCGAGGCCGGCGAGCAGGGCGCGCAGGTCGACACCGGTGAGGTCGGTGCCGAGCTGCAGGCCCTGGGCGACGTTCGCCGCCACCGACTTCGTGAGCGCCGTCGCACCGTCGGTCGAGATGACCGTCATCGTGTCGATCTCGCCGATCGGGCGGCTGGCCGCGTCGACGACCTCCGGCAGGACCCGGACCAGCAGGTCCAGGACGGCGGCCTGGCCGTACCCGCCGAACGCCTCGGCCTTGGCCCGCATCGCCGCCGCCTCGGCCTCGCCCCGGGCCCGCATCGCGGCGGCCTCCGCCTCGCCGCGGGCCAGGATCGCCTGGGCCTCAGCGGCGGCCTCCAGCCGCAGCGCCTCCGCCGCCGCGCCGCGCCGGGCCCGTTCCGCCTCGGCCTCCTGCTCCACCTGGTACCGCGCCGCGTCGGCCGGCCGGCGGACCTCCACGTCCAGCTGGCGCTGGCGCAGCTCGGCCGCCTGCTCGGCCACCTTCTGCCGCTCGGCCAGCACCGACTGCTCCTTCTCGGCCTGCGCGATCGGCCCGGCGCTGGCGGAGCGCGCGTTGGCGGCGTCGATCTCCGCCTGGACCGCGGCCTTCTTCACCGCCAGGTTGCGCTCCGCCTCGGCGATCACCTCCTCCGCCCGCATCCGCTCCTGCTCGGCGTTCTGCCGGGCCTGAGCCTCGGCGACCGCGGCCGCCCTGTGCACCCGGGCGGCCTCGGGGCGGCCGAGGTCCTCCAGGTAGGTGCCGGCGGTGCGGATGTCCTCGAGCTGGAACACGTCGAGCACCAGCCCCTGGTGGGTCAGCGTCCGCTCGGCCTCCTCGGCCACGTGCGCGGCGAACCCGGCCCGGTCGCGGATGATCTCCTCGACGGTGAGCCGGCCGATGACCGAGCGCAGCGCCCCGGCGAGGACCTGCGCGGTGAACGCCTCGATGCGTGACTGCTGGTGCAGGAACCGCTGCGCGGCCGGGCGGATCATCTCCGCGGTGCCGCCGACCTTGACGATCGCGACGGCGTCGGCGTCGCAGCGGATGCCCTGCTTGCTCACGGCCGCGGTGACCTGGACCGGGATCTCCCGGCTGGACAGGTCGAGCACGTGCAGCCGCTGCACGACCGGCAGCACGAAGACGGCGGCGCCCATCACGACCTTCTGCCCGGACAGGTCGGTGGTCACGCTGCCGTCGGCGGCCGTGACCGAGCGGCCCTTGCGGCCGGTCACGATGAACGCCTCGTTCGGCCCGGCGACCCGTACGCGGGCCAGCACGGACGCGACGACGAGCACGGCGAGCAGGGCGAGCCCGCCGATCGCGATTACCAGGGGTGTCATGGTCTTTCGTCGACCTCCTTCTGGTCGAGCCTTGCGTCGAGCTTCAGGAACTCGTCGAGCGGCGCGACGTGGACGCTGGTGGGGCTGTTGACCCCGATCACGACCACGGTCACGCCGAGGGCGAGCGGCCGGTCCGCCCGCGCGTGGAACCTCATCGGCTGCCCGTGGTACGACAGCCGCACCTGCCCGAGCCCGCCGGCCGGCACCTCGCTGATCACCACGCCGGTCGCCCCGACGAGACCGGCGCTGTGCGGCGTGGCGTCGGTCGGCATCCCGGCCACGGCGGCGACGAACCGCCCCGTGAGCCAGGCGGCGGGAATGCCGGCGGCGAGCCCGGCAACGCTCCCCAGCAGCGCCGCTCTGGCGCCGCCCCAGCCGGCCACCTCGACGGCGATGGCGCCGCCGAACCCGAACACGCCGGTGAACCCGCTGACGGCGGGCCAGCCGAACCCGCTACGCCGTCCTCTGAGGACCTTCGGGAGATGCCGGAACCGCAACGACAGCAGTCCCATCAGCAGGCTGAGCCCGCCTATGGCCAGAAACGTGAGCGTCACGGCGCTCATTCGCCTCGCGCGCCTTCCCCGTCGGATCCGGCGGCACGGCGCCGGGACCCACAGTCCTGAATGTAAGCCCGCGCGGCACCGGCGGGTGGTCCCCGATTCGAGCGACGTACGTCACGTTCCGCCGGGCCCGGTGACTCAGGGTTGTCCCCGAGGGCAGGGCGGCCGGGCGGCCCTACGATCGATGTGGCGGCCGGATCCGATCGGCGGGTCGTGGGCTGTCCGGAAGGGACGGGGGATCATGGAGATCTCCGGCATCTTCACCGCACTCGTCATCGGCCTGATCATCGGCGCGCTGGGGCGCCTGGTCCTGCCCGGCCGCCAGCAGATCGGCTTCTGGCTCACCCTCCTCATCGGCGTGGTGGCCGCGCTGCTCGGCACGTTCGTCGCCGCGATCTTCGGCGTGGCCAACACGGCCGGCATCGACTGGATCGAGCTCGCGCTCCAGGTCGCCTTCGCCGCGGGCGGCGTGGCGGCCGTGGACGGCATCCGCGGCGGCCGCGACCGCCGAGCCATCGAACGCTGACGTAGTCCCCGCTGACGGCGCCCGGCCCGCCCGGGCACCGCCGGCGACGGCCTGCGGGTTCGCGATTTCCTGGGCCTGCGGGCTCCTGGGCTGGCGGGTTCGCAGGCTTCCGCGCTTCTACGTCTCCGGGCTTTCGGTCTCCGCACCTCGGGGCTTACATGCTCCCGCGTTCCCGCGGGTTCTCGTGCTCCCGGGGTTTCCGTGCTCTCGTGTTCCCACGGTCCCGGGTTTCGTCGCTTGCGTGGGCGGTGGTGGGTGTGTGCTTCGCGCGGTATTCCTGACCGGAATCCTTGTTCCCCTCAGGAATACCGCGCGGTCGGGACCGTGGCCTGGGTCAGGCGGTGCGCAGGGTCAGTTCGGTGATCTCGCTTGGGGCGAAGACGCGGAACGGCGGGCCCCAGAAGCCGGTGCCGCGGCTGGTGAACAGCTGGGTGCGGGCGCCGTGGCGGGTCAGGCCCTGCACGACCGGCTGGTCGAGGCGGACCAGGTAGTGGAACGGCCAGATCTGGCCGCCGTGGGTGTGGCCGGACAGCTGGAGGTCGACGCCGTGGGTGACGGCCGCGTCGATCTGCTTCGGCTGGTGGGCCAGCAGCAGGACCGGCAGCGCCGGGTCGGCACCGGCCAGGGCGGCCTCGTGGTCGGCGCGGTGGCCGGGCAGGCCGGTGCCGGCCGCGGTGCGGTCGTCGACGCCGGCGACGACCAGGGAGTCGCCGCCGCGGGTCACCAGGACGTGGCGGTTGTGCAGCGGCTCCCAGCCCAGAGTTTGCATGTGGCTGAGCCAGCCGTCGGCCTCGCCGAAGTACTCGTGGTTGCCCGTCACGTACACCCGCGCGTAGCGGGCCCGGATGTCGGCGAGCGGGGCGGCCTGCCCGGTGCGCTGGGCGACGGTGCCGTCGGCGATGTCGCCGGTGTGCGCGACGATGTCGGGGTCGAGCGCGTTGACCGCCTCGGTCACGCCGCGGGACCAGCGGACGCGGTCGATCGGGCCGTAATGGGTGTCGGTGAGCAGGACCACGCGGAGGCCGTCCAGGCCCGCGCCGAGGCGGGGGATCGTCACCGTCACGCGGCGGACGCGCGGGATGCGCATCGCCTCGAGGTACCCCCAGATCCCGATGGTGACGGAGACCACCGCGGTGAAGGCGGCGGTGACCCGGGACCGCACCGGGTCGTCGACACCGGAGGCCAGCAGGACGAGCCGCAGCACGTCGCCGGCGAGCGCCCAGACGAACAGGATCCAGATGGCGCCGAGGATGGTGTCGCCGATGCGGGCGGCCACGTCGTTGTGGCGGGCGTGGCCGAGGATCATGAGCAGCGGGAAGGCGACGGCGGCGCCGGCGAACAGCACGGTGCCGGCGGCCACCACCGGGGTGGGCCAGGCGTTGCCGGAGACGACGAGCGACCACCACGGCACGCCGAAGAGCAGCGCCAGCACGGCCGTGAGGGTGAGGCCGAACGTCAGCGGCCGGAGGAGTGACCTGCGCCGCGGTGCCGGTACCGCTTCAGTCGTCGCCATCCTTGAAGCATGCCACGCGGATCCTGTGAAGATCCTCAGTGGAACTTGCGGGCCGAGCTGTCCCGGTTCTGGGCGGCGGCGGTGTCGCCGAACGTGCGGCGTAAGAGCTCGTGCTCGTGGCGGCGGGCCGCGGTGACGTCCCGCATCGTGACCACCATGCCGCGCACGAGCCGGTCGTCGCGCAGGTCGCGGAACACGACCTCGACGAGCACGCGGGTGCCGTCGGGGCGGGCCAGGCTCCAGGTGTCGCGGGTGCTGTCCCGCTCGCCGGCGCGGGCCCGCTCGACGGTGCGGGCGACCTGGGCGCGGTCCTCGGGGTCGACGATCTCCTTGAGCGTGGCGAACGGCGTCGGCCAGACCCCCAGGACGTCGGTGACGGACGGGCTGGTGTACCGCACCCGCTCGTCGTCGTCGAGCACCAGCACGACGTCGTTGGAGTGCGCGGTGACGGCCCGCAGGTAGTCGTCGCTGTCGCGGCGGCTCGCGGCGTCGGTGAGGCTGATCCGGGCCAGCGCGAGCGCGGCCTGCCCGGCCAGCACGGACACCGCGTCGAGGACGGTGAGCAGGTCCTCGCGGTCGGCGGCGACGTACAGCACGCCGGCGTCGAGCGGGCACACCATGACATGGTCGAAGCCGTCGAACCGCTCGGCCCACAGCGGCGCGATGTCGGCGACGGGCACGATCCGCGGCGCCGACAGCTCGCCCAGCGGCAGCAGGTCGGTGAGGCTGAAGTCGAGGACGATGTCGTGCGGGGCGTCGGCGGGCAGCAGGGTGCCGACGGCCGACCGCACGGCCGACGCGACCGCGCCCGCGTCGGTGGCGCCGACGAGGACCGTGCCGGCCCGGCGCAGCGCCTGCTCGCGGCGCAGTGCGCCGGCGTGCTTGCCGACGGCGTCGCTGAGCCGGATGACCAGCAGCGCCAGGGTGATGCCGAACCCGATCGCGATCACCGGGCCGTCGCTGACCTCGCCGGTCATCGCCTGCACCAGCAGTACCAATGGAGCAAAGGCGACGGACACGAGGAGCACGACCATGCCGAGGCCGGCGCCCGGCTCACGGCCGCGGCGCAGGGCACCGCCCGCGGGTGCGGTGAGCTGGACCATCGACGGCTGGAGCGCGGCGGCACCCCAGGCCGCGTACAGCACCGCGTACGCCAGGTCGGCCGGGCCGCCCGGGGCCAGCCCGCCGTGGGCCTGCGCGACGCCGTACGCGACGTCGCCCACCAGCATCCCGGCGGCGCCGGCGGCGAGCAGGACCGCGGCCGGGTTGCGCCGCCCGGCGGTGACGAGCCGGACGGTGACGACGAGGACGACGACGTCACCGAGCGTGTACGCGGCCTGGACTGACCACTCCGACGCGCTCACGCCGCCGACGTCGAGCCGCGGGCCGCCGATGAACACCCAGCCGGCCAGCAGCGCGGCGCAGCCGAGCGCCAGCAGGTCGAGCAGGCGCGAACGGTCGTCGAGGGTCGCCGTCTGGCGGGTCAGGCCGATGAGCGCGGCCGCCACGATCGGGAACATCAGCAGATAGGCGGCGCTGGCCAGCGGCGGCGGGTCGGTGGCCTGCGAGACCAGACCGTAGGTGAAGTCGCCGACCATCATGGCCAGCAGCGCGGCGGCCAGGGCCCACCAGGCGCCCGAGCGCTCCGGCCGCTGCCGCAGGATGCCGACGACGACGGCCACGGCGCCGCAGGTGCCGATGCCGGCCCAGGCCACGGAGTCGTACTGCGGGGCGATGAGCAGCACGCTGAGGAACGCCGCCAGCAAAGCGACGTAGGTGGCCGTGATCCGTTGCCCTGTCGACATCCTTTACCTTCTATACCATGGGGCCGGTCAGCCCCGCAGCGTTTCCAGGTCGTGTTCCAGCAACGGGGTGACCCATGCCCGGCGCTCCCGCGCCACCTCGCCGACCATCGCCCGGCTCGGCATCTCCGCCAGGAGCAGCAGGTGAAACTGGACGCGGTACAGCGCGAGCCGCGTCCGCTCGCTGCCGGTGAACACGGGCGCGGTGCCGCCGTGGTAGCCGCGCAGGACCGGGTGGTCGCGCTCGTCCTCGAGGCGGTGCCCGATCGCCGTGCAGACGAAGTCGTACAGCGGGTCGCCCCAGAAGTACCGCTCCCCGTCGACGAGCCCGGTGAACACGCCGTCCTGGCACAGCACGTTGCCGTCCCACAGGTCGAAGTGCACGAGCGCGGGCCGCTGCACCTCGTCGAGCGCGTCTGCGTGACGCTCGATCGTCGCCAGGATGTCGTCGTCGCCCGCCGGCAGCTCGACGCCCCAGTCGCGCGCGTCGGCCAGCAGACCCGCGGTCATGCTCGCGAACGCCTCCCGCCAGGTGGCGCCGCCGGCCCGGCCGCCGCCGTCGTACCCGAACGCGGTCCCGGTCACGGTGTGCAGCTTCCTGAGCGCCGCCCCGAGTTGCGTGCGGACGCCGCCGGCGTCGGTCCCCTCGGGCAGTTCGGTCAGCGGCCGCCCGGGCAGCAGCCCGACCACCACGACGTCGTCGTCCGCGTGCAGCACCGGCGGGACGGGCACGCCGGGGGCATGCTGCCGCACGAGCCGGTAGTAGCGGGCCTCGGCGGCGATGATCCCCAGCTCGTACCGCAGCAGCCGGCACCCGGGCGGCGGCCCGACCTTGACCACGGCCTCGGTCCCGTCGTCGAGGGTGACCCGCCAGACCGCCGCGAACGTCCCGCCCGACAGCGGTCCACAGTGGACTACGGTCCGCTCGAAGCGCTCCTTGAGCAGGGCGGCCACGTCGTGCGGGGTCAGCTGGCGCTGGGTCGGGCTGATCACGTCTGACACCCCGCCACCCTACGGCGTCCGCGTCGCCGGCGGTGTCCCGTGTTCCCGGGCGTTGCGGCGTTCCTGGGTGTTCCCGCCGTCTGTGGTCGGTCCTCTGCTGCATGTGCCCTTCGTTCTCTGCTCCGTCCGTCTCTCGCCCTCCGCGCCCGCTGCCTTCTACGCCCTCTGCCTTCGTGCCCTGCGCCCTCTCTCACCCCCGTGGGCGGCGGAGGGTGTTGCCCGGCGGGTTGGTCGGTCGACTGACCGAACTCACGGTCTTGCGGGTTGGTCGGTCAGCTGACCGGACCTACGCCCGGTTGGTCGGTCGACCGACTGAGTCCACGGCCTGGCAGGTAGGTCGGTCGACCGACCGAACTCACGGACCCAGCAGGTCGGGGGGTGTGGGGGAGTGGAGGGCGCGGCGCGGCGGACGCGGGAGGTGGAGGGTGCTGTCCGGCGGGTTGGTCGGTCGACC
>NZ_JBEXCY010000067.1:0-53384 GCF_040605515.1 Dactylosporangium sp. NPDC005572
AGGGCGACCGCGGCACCCAGGACCACCACGCCGAGGCTCGCGAACGGCGCGAGCGTCGCGACCGTGGCCAGCACCGGCAGGAACGCCGACGCCGGCCGGAGGATATTACGCACCTGCTGAATAATCCGCCCTACCGGAATCGGGGTCAAGGGGTCCGTATAGTGAGGCGATCGACGATCCCGAACTGGCGGCCGCCCGGGCCGTGCGGCGGGCCACGCAGCGGCTCTCGCGGCGGCTTCAGGCGCAGCGCGCGCCCGACGGGCTCAGCCTGACCAAGATCAGCCTGCTCGGACACCTCGCGCGGCGGGGGCCCATGGCCGCCGGAGCGCTCGCCACGGCCGACCGGCTGCAGCCGCAGTCCGTCACCCGCGTGCTCGCCGAGCTGGAGCAGGCCGGGCACATCGAGCGGGTCGCCAACCCCACCGACCGGCGGCAGCGGGTGTTTTCGATCAGCGCCGCCGGGCGGGCGGCGCTGCGCGAGGACATGCGGTGGCGCGACGAGTGGCTGGCCTCGGCCATGCGGGCCGGGCTGAGCGACGCGGAGCGCGAGGTGATCGTGGCGGCGGCTGCGGTGCTGGAGCGGCTGGCCGACTCAGAGTGAGCGCGCCTCGGCGCCGATCGTCGTGTCGGTGCCGTGGCCGGTGTGGACGACCGTGTCCGCGGGCAGCGTCAACAGCCGGGTGCGAATCGAGTTGAGGATCGTGGGCTTGTCCGAAAATGATCGGCCCGTCGCGCCCGGCCCGCCCTGGAACAGGGTGTCGCCGGTGAAGACGACGCCGAGCGACGGCGCGAACAGGCTGACGGCTCCGGGGCTGTGGCCGGGCGTGTGCATGACCGTCAGCGCCACCCCACCGGCGGTGATCTCCTGGCCGTCCGTGAGGTGCGTGTCCGGCTCCAGGTCCGGGTACTTCATGTGCCACAGCATCAGGTCGTCGGCGTGCAGCAGGATCGGCGCGCCGGTGCGCAGGGCCAGCTCGGGGGCCGCGTCGATGTGGTCGTCGTGGCCGTGCGTGCAGACGATCGCCACGACTCGCCGGTGGCCGACGGCGTGCAGGATCGCGTTCGCGTCGTGGGCGGCGTCGATCACGACCACCTCGTCGTCGTCGCCGACGATCCACACGTTGTTGTCGACGTCGAAGGTCTCGCCGTCGAGCGAGAACGTCCCCGCCGTGACCACCCGGTCGATGCGCGCCATAGCCTTACCGTATGCGCTGCGCCCGGCCGGCGCTCACCCTTCGAGAGCGGCACGCCGCCGCTTCACGTACGGCAGCACGAACATGTACAGCCCGGTGACGAGCAGCAGCCCGAGCGGCAGCAGCGGCGTGAGCGTGATCCAGATCGCCGGCTCCTCCTGCCCGACCACGACGGCGGTGACGAGCACGACGCTCAGCGTGAACGCGATCGACGTCCAGCGGTGGAACTGCCGGATACCCTTGCTCCAGTTCATGGCGACCTCCCGGGTGTGTGTTCCGCAACCGGTTGCCACGCTAGGCGCGGTACTCCCACCGCCGCTTCTCGAATCCTGCGCGACCTCATCGCCGACCTCCGCGCGCGGAAGCCGTTCGTCTCGTCATGGCGCGGCGGAAGGCCGCACGCTCCTGTTCGGTGCTGCCACCCCAGATGCCGTGGCGTTCGCCGGCCGTGATGGCGTGGCGCGCGCACGGGCGGCGGACCGGGCAGGTCGCGCAGAAGGACTGGGCGCGGGTCACGGCCAGGCGGTCGTCCGGGTCCGGGTAGAACCAGGTCACGTCCAGGCCGCGGCAGGCCGCCTGGTCCCGCCACTCGTCCTGCGAAGATCGGCAGACAAAGCGCATGCTGCGCACGCTACTGACCGAGCATGCGTGCGACATCCGTACTTTGACTGCGGGGCGCGCCGGCTCGCCTGCCCCGGTGCTCCCGAACGTCAACCCGGCGGGATACGGGCTGGTCACGGCCCGGTAGGACTGCTGTAATCGGCCGATGACACGCGCACGCATCGGCTATCCCGACCTGCCGGTCCCCGTCCGGCTGGGCGTCGAGGACATCCTCGGCGGTCCCGTGGTCGCCGCGGTGTCGCAGTTCGGCGGCTTCTCCCCCGGCTCCGCGGACCGCGTCGTCACGGCGTCGGGCACCCGCGCCTTCGTGAAGGCGGTCAGCGGCGCCGCCAACGACGTGAGCCCGTCGATGCACCGGGCCGAGGCCCGCGTGACGGCGGCCCTGCCCGCGTCGACCCCGACCCCACGCCTGCTCGGCCTCTACGACGACGGCAGCTGGGTGGCGCTGGTCTTCGAGGACGCGGGCGGCCACCCGCCCGAGGTGCCGTGGCGCGCCGACGAACTGGAGGCGGTCCTGGACGCGCTGCGCCGGCTGCCGGTGCCGGTGACCGGCCTGCCGCCGCTCGCGTCGGTGGTGTCGTTCGGCGGCTGGCGCGACCTGGCCGCCGACCCGTTCCCGGACCTCGATCCGTGGGCCGCCGCCCGGCTGGACGAGCTGGCCGCCTGGGCCGACCGCGGCACGGCGGCCCTGGCGGGCGCCAGCCTGGTGCACGGCGACCTGCGCGCCGACAACGTGATCATCCGCGACGACGGTTCGGTGATGGTGGTCGACTGGCCGTTCGGCTCGGCCGGCCCGCCGTGGTTCGACACGCTGTCGCTGATCCTCAACGTCCGCCTGTACGGCGGCACCCTCTCCGACTCTGTGCTCGACCCGTTCGGGCCGGACCCGGACGCCGTGACGGGCTGCGTGGCCGGCCTGGCGGCGTTCTTCACCGACCAGGCCCGGCTGCCCGCGCCCCCGGGCCTGCCGACGCTGCGCAGGTTCCAGCACGACCAGTCGGTGGTCATGCTGGACTGGCTGCGCGAGCGGCTGCGCTGGACTCCGTGACCGGGTGACCGGCGCCCGCTCCGACCGGGTCAGCGCTCCAGCGTCGTGCCGGTCGCGACCGCGCCGAGCTTGTCGGGGTTGGCCACGTTGTGGATCTCCCGGATGCGCCCCTCGTCGTCCAGGTCGAAGGTCACCGTGGCGATCACGCGGCCCGCGCCCGTGAAGACGATGCCCGGGGCGCCGTTCAGGTCGACCAGGGCGGCGCCCATGTCGGCCGGGTCGACGCCCTCGTAGGGGCGGGTGGCGACCGCCGCGAACCACGTCGCCACGTGCTCGGCGCCGACCACCGGGCGCAGGGCCTGGCGGACCTTGCCGCCGCCGTCCGTCCACAGTGTCACGTCCGGGGCGAGCAGCTCCATCAATGCATTGAGATCGCCGCCCGTCGACGCGGCGAAGAACCGCTCGGTCACCTCCCGGTGGCGGCTGCGCGTCGCCGGGTACCGGGGCCGGCGGGTCCGCACGTGCTCGCGGGCCCGGTGGGCCGCCTGGCGGACGGTGTCCTCGGAGCGCTCGACCGCCGACGCGATCTCGCCGTAGCCGAACCCGAACGCCTCCTTCAGCACGAAGACCGCCCGCTCCAGGGGACTGAGCTGCTCCAGTACCACCAGCAGCGCCATCGACACCGAGTCCGCATCGACGGTCTCCGTGGTCGGCACCGGCTCCGGCAGCCAGGGCCCGACGTAGGTCTCCCGCCGCGCCTGCGCCGACCGCAGCCGGTCCATGGCCAGGTTCGACACGATCCGCACCAGGTACGAGCGGGGGTCCGCGACCTGCGAGCGGTCCGCCGACGACCAGCGCAGCCAGGCGTCCTGCACCGCGTCCTCGGCGTCGGCCGCCGAGCCGAGGACGCGGTACGCCACCGAGAACAGCAGGTTCCGGTGTTCGTCGAAGACACTCACCGGGTGTAGTTCCCGCCGCGCCGCCAGGCGAACATCCCCGACGCGGGCAGCTTGTAGGTGCGGGCGAACCCGGGCCACGGCGAAGCGCTCACCGTCTCCTTGTACCAGGCCGCGCGGCGGCCCGTGAGGTACATCCGCCGCGGGCTCCCGTCGGGGTGGGTGAACTGCACCACCGCGTCGCCCCGCCCCAGGCTGACCGGCGTGTGGAAGTAGCCGTAGCGGAACGGCCGCGGCGCCTTGCCGGCGAGCGCCCGCACGATCGTCGCGGCGGCGTGGACCCCGGTCGGCATGCCGCTCTGGCAGGTGCCGTGCATCATGCCGTACCGCTGGCGGATCGCGGCCGCGTCCCCGATCGCGTAGACGTCCGGGTGCGACACCGACCGCAGGTACGCGTCGGTCACGATGCGGCCGCGGTCGTCGACGGTGAGCCCCGCGGCGGCGGCGAGCGGCGCGACCCGGACCCCGCCGACCCAGAGCACGACGTCCGCGGCGAGGGTCTCGCCGCCGGCCAGCTCGACGCCGTGCGGCAGCACCTTGACGACGTCGGCACCGGAGCGGACCCGCACCCCGAGCCGGTCCAGGGCGGCGTCGAGGTGCCGGCGGGCGGCCGGGCCGAGCGCGGCGCCGGGCTCCTCGCGGGCGAGCAGCACGACGTCCAGCCCGGGGTGCCGCTCGGCGAGCTCGGCCGCCGCCTCGATGCCGGTGAGCCCGCCGCCGCACACCGCGACCGTCAGGTGCTCGCCGCTCGACAGGCGGTTCGCCAGTACCGTGGCCTCGGCCGGCCCGTCGAGGGTGAACGCGTGGTCGTCGGCGCCCGGCACCGCCCGCGTGTCGGTCACGCTCCCCAGCGCATAGACAAGGGTGTCGTACTGCACGACGCGCTCATCGTCGACGCGCACCGTGTGCGTTTCGGGGTCGATCCCGGTCACCCAGCCGGTCACCAGTTCGATGCCGGTGCCGCGCAGCAGGTCGGGGATGCGCAGGTCCTTGAGCTCCTGCCCGGAGGCGACCTGGTGCAGCCGCAGGCGCTCGGTGAAGCGCTCGCTCGCCGAGACGAGCGTGACCCGGACATCCTCCTTGCGCGTCCGGCCGGCGATGCTGACGGCGGCGGTCATTCCGGCGTACCCGGCGCCCAGTACCACGATCTCGTGCATGTCCGTTGCCCTTCCCGTGTCGTTCTTTGACGAACACGAGACGGATCGCTGCGGACCGAGCGTGAAGCGTGGTGGCGGGCGTCACACTCGTTGGCCGCCTCAGCAGGCGTCGGCGGCCTTCCGGTCGAACTCGGCGCGGCTCATGACGGTGTCGGTGCGCACCTGGTCGGGCCCGAGCCGGTCGAGGTCGGCGAGCGTGAAGTACAGCGGGGTCGGGGGCGGCTGCGCGAACACGTCGATGCGGTACACGACGCCGTCCTGGAACTCCACCTTCCCAGCGGACCCGGTCGGCGACGGCTGTGGCCCGGTCGACTTCGACGGCCGCGGCTGCAGGGCCGCCGACGACGACGCCTGCGCTGCCGGTGACTCGGGTGCCCGGACCTGGGCCGCCCAGCCTTCCGGGACGACGCCGAGCTCGATCGTCTCCGGGGCGCGGCTCGGCACGGTACGGTCGACGCGCCACAGGATGTCGCCGAACCGGTCCTTCGGGTCGGTGCGCAGCTGGAGGCCGGGCTGGTACTCCTTGCACAGCCGCAGGTGGACGACGGCCCGGCCGTCGGCGGTGCGGCCGAGCGCGAGCAGCGGCAGGGTCGGCTGCGGGCAGGCCGCGAGCGTGGACGCGGCCACGGCAAGGAGTGCGATCGAGGCGCCTCTACGGAGCATGGAGGCGATCCTGGCCTGCCGACCCCGACGCCACTGTCCGCGCATCGACACGCCGGGTGACTACGTTATGTCACCGCACTGGTACATTTCAGTCTCAGTCAGGCATCCGGACCGCGGCGCCGGTGACGGCGATGCCGGTGGTCGGGTCGGCGGGCAGGCCGACCGTGAGCAGGCTCGGGCGGCCCATGTCGGCGCCCTGGTGGATCGTCAGCGTGGCCGGGAGCTCGACCAGGGCCAGCTCGCGCAGGTAGCCGCCGAAGGCGGCGGCCGCGGCGCCGGTGGCCGGGTCCTCGTAGACGCCGCCGGGCGGGAACGGGTTGCGGGCGTGGAAGACCGTGGGCGACTCGCGCCAGACCAGGGCGACGGTCGTCCAGTCCTGCGCCGCCATCAGGTCGCGCAGCGCGGGCACGTCGTAGTCGAGGTCGGCCAGGCGCTCGCGGGTCGGCGCGGCGACGATCGGGTGCCAGGCGCCGGCGTACGCGGCCCGCAGCGGAAACGCCTCGTCGGTCGCGTCCCAGCGGAGGGCGCGCAGCAGCGCGGCGCGGACGTCGGCCGGGATCTCGCGGGTCGCCGGCGGGACGCTGCGCAGCGTCGCCGTGCCGGGCGTGGTGTCGACGTGGATGTCGCCGGCGTTCGCCCGGAGGTCGAGCGGGCCGGGGCCGAAGCGCTCGGCGTACGCCACGGCGGTCGCGATCGTCGCGTGCCCGCAGAACGGGACCTCGGCCAGCGGGCTGAAGTAGCGGATCCGGCCGCCGGGAAACAGGAACGCCGTCTCGGAGTAGCCGACCTCGGCCGCGATCGCCTGCATCCCGGTGTCGTCGAGGCCGGTCGCGTCGAGCACGACCCCGGCCGGGTTGCCTCCGGCCGGATCGGTGCTGAACGCGCTGTACCGCAGAATCTCCATGCCTCGACGCTAGGCGCGCCGGGCGGCACCAGTGCGGTCCAATCCGTTTCCGGTGGACCGCACCGGCCGGCACCTAGTTGGAGGTGATGGCGTGACCCTCGCCACCCTCGATGTGGGTCGCCTCCTGGAACGACGAGTCCAGCTGCTGGCGCAGGGCGTCGAGCTCGGAGAACTGGGCCTCGTGCGACGACTCGGAGCCCTCGGCGGCGAAGACGTGGTTCGAGTCGTACGAGTCGTTGCTGTAGTTCGTGAAGTTCTGCTCTTCGTAGTGCGTGCCGTCCGGGCTGTCGAACTCGACGGAGCTGCCCTGCTGGAAGTCGGTCGACTCAGCCGACACGGTGTCCTGCTCGTAGACGTTGAACTGCGAGTTGTAGTCGGCCTCGCTGCCCTCGGCCTGGTGCAGCTGGTCGAGCTCGGCGTGCTCCGCGCCGGCCTCCGCGTGACCGTACTCGAAGCCGGGGTCGTAGTCGCTCATGGTGATGGTCTCCCTCGGATGCGGGCTCGGGTGCTGTGACCGACGTTACGTTGCGCTCCGCCCCCTGGAATCCCCCGAACAGGCCACCCACCCGGCCCGGTAGAACCCCCTGGAACGCGGTCCGAACGGGCATCACGCTGCTATTCGGGCCCGCAGTGCGGTCTCCAGCCGGTGCTGGTCGGCCTCGGACAGCACGGCCATCGCGGCCGGGAACGCGTCGGTGAGGTCGACGAGCACGTCGAGGACGACCTCGTCCGCGAGCGCCTCGGGATCGCCGGGGCCGACCTTGGACCGGGCGCTGGCCAGCCGGGGCGGGTTCACCAGGCGCTCCGCGAGCCGGCGGAGCTCTTCCGGGCCGATGAAGGCGTGCGGATCCCAGGGCTGGCTCTCGCCATACCGAACCTCGTCGAACTCGGCGATCTTGACCTTGAGTGACGGGCGCTGCCCGGGCGGGACGGCGGCATCGGGCCGCAGGACGATGCCCTCGGCGTGGTTGCCGTCGATGGCGGGCAGGCGGTGGACGGCCGGCATCCGCGTCCGGAACCGGGCCGTTGTCGCGTCCACTGTGGACCGTGGGCCGCGGGCCAGCAGCGGGACCACGTCGACGCCGCTGCTGTCGGCGATCGCGGCAACGTCGTCATAGCGGACGAACACCTCCTCGGCGAGCACGTCGAACAGGGCGAAGCGTATGTCGGGGGCGTACCAGACACCGGTCTGCACCGGGCTCGCGCCGGGCACGGCCGGGACGTCGGGGTGCGGGTAGTGGCCGCCGTACAGCTCTCCGTAGAGCCGGACGGTGTGCTGCCCGGTGTGTTCGAGCGCGGCGGCGACGGCCCGCTCGAACGCCGGGCGGAGCAGCTGCCAGCCGAAGAACGCCTCGTCGGGCCGCAGCCATGCCTTGCGCTTGCCCACTTTGATCGCCGCTTCGGTACCGGCGATGACCACATTGGCGCCGTGGATCTTCTCGGTCGCGATCCACGGTCCCTGGGTGGCGACGGGCTGTCCACTGAGGATCTTCGGGTACGCGAGGTGCTCCACCGCCGCAGGTTAGTGCCGCGGTGGCGCTCGCGGCACGGCGTTTTCCTAGGGGCGTGTGGTGGCGAACCCGTAGTCGGGCAGGTCGAACGCGCCCGCCTTGGCGAACTGCCCGGCCAGGATCTGCCGCATCGGCCAGCGCAGCATCATCCGCATCGACATGGCCCGCATCCGGATCATCGCCCGCCCCTGCGGCGCGAACGCACCGATCCCGCCGGGCGGCAGCTCGGTGGCCGTGGCCACGTACTCGCGCAGCCGCTCCTGACAGGCGCCGAACGCCCCGATCCCGCGCGCCTGCGTCAGCTCGCCCGCGAGGACGTACGCTCCGACGAGGGCCAGGCTGGTGCCGAGCCCGGCGAGCGGCGACCCGCAGTACCCGGCGTCGCCGAGCAGCACCACCGCCCCACGTGACCACGTGTCCACCCGCACCTGGCTGATCGAGTCGAGCACGAAGTCGGGCGCCCCGGGCACCGCGGCGAGCAGCTCCGGCACCCGCCACCGCGCCGGCGCGAACCGCTCGGCCAGCCGCCGCCGCTGCTCACGCACCGGCGCCCGCTCGAGGCCGGGCTCGGTCGAGGTGAAGCTGAGGTACGCCTTGGCGATACCGTCACGCTCGGGCCGCAGCCCGGCGACGAGCCCGCCCGGCGCGTTGTACATGTACATCCAGTGGTCGAGGTCGCCGGGGTCGGGCACGCTGAACCAGGCCATGTAGGCGCCGAGCGGCCGCACGTAGTCGGCCTCGGGCCCGAACGCGATGGCCCGCACGCCGGAGTGCACCCCGTCGGCCCCGACCACGACGTCGAACCGCTCCCGCACCCCGTCGGCGAACTCGACGACCGCCCCGTCACCCGACTGGTCGATCGCGGTGACCCGGGTCCCGAAGCGATACTCCACGCGGTCGCGCGTGGCCTCGTAGAGCACCCGTCCGAGATCCCCTCGCATGATCTCGATCTCGGCCACGAACCCTTCGCCGCCGAACGCGTCGGCAGGCATCTCGGACGTCCGCCGCCCCCGATCGTCGACGGTGGCGACCCCGCGCTCGTCGAGCCGCAGGGCCATGACGTCGGGCATGAGCCCCATCCGCTCCACGACCCGCTTGGCCGCCCCACGGATGTCGACGGCCTGGCCACCGACGCGGGGCTGTCCGGCCCGCTCCACGACGGTGACGTCGATGCCGCCGAGCTGCAACCAGTGGGCCAGGGCAGGTCCGGCGATCCCGGCACCGGAAATGAGCACTCGCATGCGCTCGAAACTAGGCTTCCGGCGACCCGGGCGACGCGACGACTAGTACACCCAAGCCGCACGACCAGGCAGCAGTGCCTGGTGTACTAGTACGGTGACCGCCCCACGACCCGACGCCGACCCGCCGTACCTCCGCATCGCCGCCGACATCCGGCGCCAGATCGCCACCGGCGCCCTGCGCCCGGGCGATCGCGTCCCGTCGGCCCGGCAGATCACGAGGGACTGGGGCGTGGCGGTGGCGACGGCGACGAAGGCCCTGGCGGCACTGCGCCAGGCCGGCCTGACGAGGGTTGTACCGGGAGTCGGCACGGTGGTGTCCGGCGCTCCCACCGCCGCGCCGACGGCCAAGGGCCTGACCCGCACGGAGATCGTCACGGTGGCCACGAACCTGGCCGACGCGGAGGGCTTCGCCGCGGTCTCCCTGCGCCGCGTGGCCGCCGAACTGGGCATCGCCACGGCCACCCTGCGCCGCCACGTCACATCGGAGGACGAGCTGATCCTCCACATGATCGACGCCGCCTTCGCCTCCGCCCCGCTCCCATCCGCCCCGCCCCAGGGCTGGCGGCTGCGGCTGGAGATCGCGGGCCGCCGCCTGTGGACGCTGTTCCGCCGACACCCGTGGCTGGCCCCGACCCTGTCGTTGACCCGCCCGCAGCCTTCGGTGAACGGCGCGAAGTACCTGGAGTGGGTCCTGGCCGCCCTGGACGGCACCCCGCTCTCCCTGCACGACCGCATGTACATCCACCTGATGCTCTTCGGCTACGTCCGCGGCCTGGCCACCACGCTGGAACCCGAAGCCCAGGCCGAACGCGAGACAGGCATGACCGGCAACGAGTGGATGGACTCCGGCTTCGGCGACGCAGCAATCCCGCCGGACGTCCCGCTGTTCGAGCAACTGGTGGCCATGGAGGACTTCGAACTGGACGTGGACCGCCTGTTCGACTTCGGCCTGGCCCGCTTGCTGGACGGCCTGGCGGTCTTCATCACCCGCACGCCACGCTCAGCACCCCGCCCGTAGCCCCGTCGTCGGGGCATCGGCGGCGGGTGGGCGGCAGTATGGTGGCGCGCGTGGACGGGGAGCTTGCCGGTGAGGTGTACGAGGAGCTCGGGGAGATCTGGTGCCTCACGTTCGTGCGTGGGGTCGACGGTCGGGAGGCGCTGCGGAGGTTCGGGGCGTTTCCGGAGACCGTTGCGCCGCGGACGCTCGGCGAGCTCGGGGACATGAGGCTGTCGTTCGACGCCGGGTATCCCACCGTCGCCGCTGTTGCCGAAGTGGGTGGGTGGGCGGTCGTGCTCGAGCCCGACGGGTTTGAGGCGGCGCACACCTTGCTCGAGGCGGTGTCGGTCGGTAGTGAGGCGGTGTCGGTCCTTCGGCACGACTACGCCTCCGATCACTTCGGGCATGCGGTCGACGGTGTGCTCGTGACCGGGTTCGATCCCGGGTGGCCGGGTCGGCGGTGGGGGGTCGAGCCGGACCGGCATGGGGTGTTCAGCGAAGAGGACGACGAGCGGGACGCTGCCTGGGCGCTTGCGCTCGCGGGGCGGCTTGCCGGTGGGTTGCCCTCGCTGGGGGCGTTGGCGGAGCCGTGGTTGTCGGCGGAGTTCGATCCGTGGTTCACGCCCGCGCGGCCGACCGAGCGGCTGCGAGGGGAAGGCGCCGAACTGGCGGCGGCGGTTGCGAGCGCCGGGCCGGGCGAGCTGCGGGCGGTGGCGGTCGCCGAGGTGCGGCGGCTTGCGGGGCTGATTGGTGTTGCGGACGCGCCCGGGCTGGAGGAGGCGCTGCGGCAGGCGGGTGAGGAGCGGTTTCCGGGGGTGCCCGTCGACTCGGCGCTGGGTGGTGCCGTGCGTGGGTGGCTGCGGCTGGCCTCGCAGGCGTCCTGGTCGTTGAACGTCGACCAATATCGGATGAGTGAGGGCGAACGGCAACGCGGGTACCTGTTCGGCTGGTTCACCGCCGCGCTGCGTGGTGCGCTGGAGCCGGATCCGGTTGCCGGGGCGCACGCCGCGCTGAGCCCCCTGGTCAAGGGGCCGGCGTCGCTGAAGGATCCCGCCGCCCGCGCCGCCGCGATCGAGCGGCTGCGGGCCTGACCACGCCGCCGCCGCGGGCTGGTCACTGCGCCTGGACGTGGGACGTGTTCGGAAGTTGACAGTTGCAGGCGTGGACGGCGGGGCACTGCAACTGTGGCGCGATGAGTCACGTCCTGCGATCCGCAGCTCGACTCGGGCTTGCGGTCATGGTCGGCGCCGGCTTCTTTGCCGTGGCGGCGACACCCGCTCATGCCGCACCACCGGTGGCCACGCTCACCATGAGCGGTGAGATGCACTACGAGGCCGCGCTCAACCAGACGAACTACCTCCGCATCACCATCGCGGAGCCCGGCGTCTATCAGTTCCAGGACAGCTACCCGATCACGTTCAGCACGCCCGACGGCAGCACCTGCTGGTACCCGTACGCCCCGGCACAGACGACGGTCCGCTGCGAGCACTCGGCGTCGTTCCTCGACGTCAAGACGTACGACCTCAACGACACCATCGACAATCGGACCACCTCGAACATGCACGCGTTCGGTGGCGAGGGGAACGACACCATCCGACTCGGGGGTCACGTCACCGCCGCGGCGGCCGGCGACGCGGCCGGTGAGGGTGGCGACGACCTCATCTACTCCGGGCCCGGCGACGACTGGATCTCCGGGGGTCCCGGCGTGGACACCGTCTCGTACGTGGGGCGGACCGCGGCGATCACCGCTTCGCTGACCGCGGGCGGGGGCGGGGACCCGTTGACCGACGAGGAGGACGTCTACCTCGGCGGCAGCATCGAGAACCTCACCGGCGGCGGGGCCGGCGACACGCTGACCGGGAACGGTTCCAACAACGTGCTCGACGGCGGGTACTACACCACGCCCTGCCTCCCGACGCCCGGACCGCCGCTGTCCACGACCGCCGTGCTCGCGCCGCCGCCGTGCACGACGTACTCCGGCGACGACACGATCGACGGCGCCGGAGGCAACGACACGCTGAAGGGGCGGCAGGGCGCGGACTCCCTGCTCGGCGGGCCCGGCAACGACGTCATGTACGGCGACGCCGGCTACGACTACCTGTTCGGCGGCACCGGCACCAACGTCTGCTACCCGGGCACGGACGGCGCCCTGTCAGTGAACTGCTCACTGGCGTAGATCAGACCCGGGAGGCGGAGCCAGCAGCCGTACCGCTGCCTCCTCCGCCTCCCGGGCCGCGTCCACAAGGTCCGCCATCTCCGCGAACGACCCGTCGAGCCCCATAGCGGCCAGCGACGACCAGGACCGCCCGGACTCGCGGAACAGGCCCGCGGCGGACGACAACGCGGCAGCGCCGGTCACCACCGACGCCTCCTCCAGGAAGTCGGCGTACAGCGGGCGGGTCGCCGACGGCGCCGTGTACTGCTCCTCCAGGCACTCCCGCAGCCGCTGCGCGAAGAAGTCGCGGTCGGCGAACCGCCGGGGGAACGTCGTGCGCAGCTGCGCCGCGAAGCGGGTCATCCCGGCGAAGCCGAAGTTGGCGTCGAACGCGTTGCCCAGCACCGGGCCGGTGAGGTGCGCGACCGTGGTCGCGATCGCGGCCCGGACCGCCGACGCGAGCGGCACGGTGGGCGCCTCCCCGGTCACCACCAGCCGATGGTGCCGGCCCTTGCGGTGCGCGGACCAGGCGGCGGCGAAGTCGAGGGCGCCGACCGCGACAAGCGCAGCACCCCCGGAGTCGACCAGGAACGACGCGCCGGATTCGCCGGTGACGACCACGCCGTGCGGGTCGGTGTCCAACCGCGGCGGACCCGCGGCGATCGTGCAGTACACCGGAAGCCCCGAATCGAGCGTGGAACGCAACGCGGCCATGGCCGGGCGCGCGGAGGAGTTGTGGCCCTCGGTGAACGTCACGCCGAGGCGCCCGAGGGCGGCCGGGAGCCAGGGCTCCGGGTGGTGCTGGGCCACGATCGTGAGGATCGGTGGGGCGCCGCGGTACTCGAAGACGGCGGCCATGAACCCGATGCCCCCGGCCAGCCCGCAGGCCATCGCCTCGCTCAGCTCGATCCCGTTGCGGCGCAGCAGCCGCCGCAGGAGGGTGCTCGGGGCGTGGACGCCGCCGCCGCCGAGGGAGTAGCCGGGGGCGCGCGCGGCGAGCACGTGTCGCCGGGCGGTGGTGTAGGACTCGCCGGTGCGGGCGGCCCGCTCGCGGATGAGCTGCTTGCGTCGGTGCTGGTCGGTCATCGCGCTGCCTTGCCGGCGGCCGGGCCGCGTCCCCTGCCCACGCGACGGATGCGGCGGCCGCCTGCGAACGCGGACGAACCCGACGAGAAGCAACACCGCGACGGCATGGTGGCCACCTTCTCCCCCGCGTCGCCGGTGGGCGTGGGCCACCGGTCAGGGGGTACGGCGCACGGCGGCGCCACGACCAGCGTAGAGAAAGTCCCCACGGCCGTGCAACAGTCCGCGGCCCGGCAGCCGTCCTATCCCCGTGGACCAGGACGACCAGCGGGCGTTTCGCGAGTTCGTCGGCGCGCGGATGGCGTCGCTGCGCTCGCTGGCCTACGTGACCTGCGGCGACTGGCACGCCGCCGAGGACGCGGTCGCCAACGCTTTGATCAAGCTGTACGCGCGGTGGCGGCGGGTCGACCGGCCCGACCTCTACGCGCAGACGATGGTGTACCGCGCCGCCGTCGACGAGACCCGGCGGTCGTGGTGGCGGCGGGAGCGGCCGGCCGGCGACGCCATGCCCGACGTGGAGTCGGCCGACCCGGCGGGTGTCAGCGACGAGCGGATCAGGGTCCGGCAGGCCCTGATGGCGGTGCCGCCGGGCCAGCGGGCGGTGCTGTTCCTGCGCTACTACCAGGGACTCACCATCGAGGAGGCGGCCGACGTCCTGGGCTGCCACCCCGGGACCGTCAAGAGCCAGGCCGCGCGCGGCCTGGCCCGCCTGCGCGAACGCCTCAAGGACCTCAGTGAATCAGACGAGCTGGAGGAGCACGCCGATGCGTGTGTATAAGGTGGTGGAGCTGGCGACGTCAGACGCGCCGCCGCTGCGCCGATCGGTCGACGAGATCATCGAGCAGGGTGAGCGGGCCCGCCGGCGGCGCCGCACCGTGCTCGCGGCCGCGTCGGCGGCGGCCGCCGTGCTGGCCGTGGTCGGCCTCGCCGCCGTCGCCCGGCTGAGCGCGCCCCGCCAGCCGGAGCAGCTCACCCCGGCCGCCGGGCCGCTGCCGGACTTCCCGCAGCCGAGCGGCCCGTTCGAGTTCACCATCGCCGGCTATCAGGTGGGCCGCTTCAAGGTCAGCGCGCCGACCGGGGCGAGCGCCGCCTACCAGCGGGCCCCGGTCTACGCCGACGGCGCCACCACGAAGGTCGACGACACGACCGCTCCCGAGTCGGTCGCCGAGCTCGTGGTGTACCGCCCGGGCGCCTTCGCCGCCGACCGCCTCACGGACACGAGGCCGGCAACGGTCGCCGGGCGGGACGCACTGCAGCTCACGGCCGAGGGCCACCTGGTGCTCGCCTGGCAGTACACCACGGGCGCCTGGGCGACGCTGGAGACGCCGCAGGTCAGCATCGCGGAGCTCCAGGACATCGCCGCCGGCCTGCGGCCCGGCGAGCCGACCCCGGCGCGGGTCCCGTTCACGCTGTCCTACGTCCCGGCCGGCTACCGGGCCGTCGAGGTCACCTCCGGCGCCTACCCGGGCCCGCAGCTCGGCCTGGACCCGGCGTTCATGGCCAGGGGCGGCGCGCTCTTCGCGAACCCGCTGCCCGAGCCGCGCGACCTGACCGAGCCGTGGAACTACGGCTTCGGCCCGACGGGCGGCTTCACGATCAGCCTGATCCCGAACTCGCAGTCGAACTACCCGCTCAACCCGGGCGAGCCGAGGACCCCCCGGTGCCCGAGCGAGGCGCTCTGCCACGCCTGGAACGCGGACGGCTCGCTGCAGGTCGAGATCGTCGGCGACGGCCGGCTCCCGGACGCTGAGCTGCTGCGGATCCTGAACGGGCTCACGCTCGCCCCGTCGGTGCTCGCGCAGTGACCTAGGTCACTATCAGGTTTGACCGCTCATGATCTCGGAAACCTGAGCGACCTCGCCGGAACGCGCGGGGGGTGCGCGCGGCGGGACCGTGGGGGCGGGGTCGAAGGCAGGCGATCACAGCATCGCCCGCCCTCGGCCCCGCGGCACGTTCAGGCCGCAGGCGCGCGGGCGCGGCGCACCGCGAGCACGGCCACGTCGTCGGTCGGGGCCCGGTCGAACAGCAGCGCCGCCATCGCCTCGGCGCACATCACGTCGGCGGGAGCTGCCCGGACGGCACTCACCAGCTGGTCGAGGCCGTCGCTCAGCGCGCGGTCGCGCCGCTCGACCAGGCCGTCGGTGTAGAGGAACAGTGCCGTGCCGGGGGCCAGCGGCAGCCGGGTGTTGTGGCGCGGGGCGTCCGGATAGGCGCCCAGCGGCAGATCGGGCAACACCCTCGCGAGCGCCGACGACGGGTCGCTGACGATCGGCGGGAGGTGCCCGGCGCTCGACACGGTGACCGCGGCCAGGTCCGGGTCGAAGACGGCGTAGACGGCGGTCGCCATCGCGTCGGGCTCGAAGCGCTGGACCTTGCGGTCGAGGCGGGTCAGGACGTCGGCCGGGTCGTCGGTCTCCATCGCGTACGCGCGCAGGGCACTGCGGATGCGGCCCATGACGACCGCCGCGTGCAGGCCGTTGCCGGCGACGTCGCCGATCACGATGCCGACGTGCCCGGACGGGAGGTCGAACACGTCGTACCAGTCGCCGCCGACGCCGACCTCCGCACCCGGCACGTACCGGACGGCGAGGTCCAGGCCGGGCACGGCCTGCGGGCGGGCCGGCAGGAGGCTGCGCTGCAGGGCGAGCGCGGCCGCCCGGTCGAGCCGGGACATGCGGGCCTGGGTGGCCAGGCTGGCCCGGTCGGCGACCAGCTGGAGCAGCTCGACGTCGTCGCTGGTGAAGCGGCGCCGGCTGCGGGTGCCGACGTACAGCACGCCGATGACCCGGCCGCTGACGACCATCGGCACGCCGAGGACCGACTCGATGTGCTCGGCGAGCAGGACCGGGCTCACGACGTTGGTGTGGTCGACGTGCTCGATCGCGAACGGCTCGCCGCGCGCGGCGACGGTGCCGGAGAAGCCCCGCCCGACGGGCACCCGCACGCCGAGGTGGACCTCGCGCTCCAGGCCGCTCGCCGCGGTCGCGATGAGCTCGGTGCCGCTCGGGTCGACGAGCATGACCGCGGCGCTGTCGGCGCCCAACAGCTCGCGGGTGCGGGCGAGCAGCTCGGCGAGCAGGTCCTCGACGCCGAGCCGGGACAGTGCCGCGTCGGTGATCGTCTGCAGCCGGCGCAGCTTCTCGGCGCTGCCGTCGACCGGCGCGTCCGCCGTCACCGCCGCGGCTCCGACAGGTGCTCCCACACACCACCGAGGCGCAGGACGTCCAGCACGATGCCGGTCGCGTTGATCACCCGGTACCGCGGGTGCGCCCGACGCCCCTTGAGCAGCACGTTGATGCCGGCCGAGTCGATGAAGCCGAGGTCGGCGAGGTCCACGACGATCTCCTCGTGGCCCTCGCCGGCCGCGGCGACGGCCCGGGTGAGCTCGTCCGCGGTCGCCAGGTCGAGATCCCCCGCGACCCGCACGGTGAGCGTGTCACCGTCCCGGCGGGTCGAGACGGAGAAGGTCATCTTCGCCTCCCAAGTTGCGCAATCGGCCGATCGAGTGCCGAATCTATAGTGTTGGACGGGCGTGGGGGGTGCCCGCGCCGGATTTCACGTGGTGGATGAGACCTTTGGCCGACGAGTCGCACATACTCACGATGCCGCCGGTGACGGTGGACGGGGTCGCCGGTGTGCGCCGGTCGGTCGGTGCCGCCGCCCATCGGGCCGGGCTGCCGCCGGAGCGGGCCGACCTGTTCACGGTCGCGGTCAACGAGATCGTGATCAATGCCATCGAGCACGGCGGCGGCGTCGCCGACGTGACGATCATCGTCGTCGGGCCGCGCCTGACGGTCGAGGTGGGCGACCACGGCACGGCCGAGGCGGTGCTCGTCGTGCCCGGCGAGCCGCCGCCGGTCGACCAGCCGGGCGGCCGCGGTCTGTGGCTGGCCAGCCGCCTCTGCGACGAGCTCACGATCGAGCCCCGCAACCGCTCCGGAGGTACGGTCGTCCGCCTGACCACCGTCGCCCACCGCCAGCGGCACTAAGCTTCGTGCAGAAACTCCCAATTGTCCGATATTGGGGGCTAGCCCGCTGGCGCCCGACCCCGGATGCGCGACACACTTCGCGGTGTGGTGATCTCGCGACGGTGGGCGGCGTTCCTGGTCGGTGTGGGCGTATGGAGCTGGGTGATCTGGCCCCGCTTCGCGGTGGCGATCTGGAACGACGACCGGGCGTGGTCCGGCGACCGGCCGACCGCCTTCTTCTGGGTTCACGCCCTGCTGATCGTCGTGTCGCTCGCCCTGGGCACCGCGGTCGCGGTCCTGGGCGTCAAGGCCTGGCGCCGGGCGAGACCCTAGGAACTGCTCCGGCGCAGGCCGATCAGGACCATCACGAGCCCGACGCTGATCAACAGCGTCACCAGGAGGAGCCCGACGAAGCCGGTCCAGTTGTCGGGGTTGCGCAGGGCCTCGACGAACATCCATACCATCATGCCGAAGCTGGCCAGCCACGCGAAGCCGATGAAGACCAGCATCGCGTAGGCCTTGTCCCTGGTCACTGCTGCGGCTCCGTCCCGAACGTCGCGGGGACCTTCGGCACCAACGAGGTCGGGTCGCGCATGAACCGGTCCATGTCGAAGCCGGCGGGCTGGAACTCGCGCATGAGCGCCTGCCGCCGCTCCTCGGCCTGGTCCTCGGCCGCGTTGACCGCCTCGACCACGGCCTCGCCGAGGGTGAAGTTGTCGATCTCGCGGGTCGACCGGGGCGCGAAGTCGATCGCCACCAGGTTGCGGCCGCCGGTGACCACCGCGCGGACCCGGCCCTCGGCCGCGCTGCCGACGAACTCCTCCGTCGCCAGCCGGCGGATGCCCTCGGTGGCGCCCTCGATCATGCGGCCGAACTGGCTCATCATGTCGTCGATGTCGATCCGCGCCATCAGCGCAACTCCCTCATCTTCTCGCGCCAGTACGTCAGCACGTCGCCGCGCGGGGCCTGGCCCAGCTCGACCGCGCCGCCGGAGAGGTCGCTCAGCGTCTCCCGCAGCGCCTCGCCGATGTGGGCGCGGGCCGCGTTGATCGCCTCCATGCAGTGCGCGCCCAGCTCGTGGCTCGGGATGTCCCGGATCGCCCGCGCGGAGATCTCCATCTTGAGCAGCTTGCCGGTGCCCAGCACCACGGCCCGGATCGTGGCGGTGGAGTCGAGGCCCTCGTGCTCGGCCTCCCGCTGCGCGGTGATCCGGGACAGGAGGTCCTCCATCGCCGCGGCCGCCCGGCGCAGCTCCAGCTCCTCACCGGGGCCGGTGGAGCCCTTCGCTCCGGCGATCACCGCCTGGTACGGATTGGTCATGCCTGGACTTCCTTGTTCCAGTTCTCCGGGTTGATGATCAGGTCCCGCTGGTCGGCGCCGACCTTCGAGCTCTCCTTGACGACCTTGTCGCCCTCGAGCTTGAACCCGCGCTTGAGCTCCTCCAGCGCGGTGCCCATGGCGCTCGTCGCGGACCGCGTGCCGGTCATGAGCAGGATGATGGCGACCAGGCAGGCGGTGACGAACGCGACCCAGATGCCGATGATCGCCCATTTGATGGCGGGCGACACCGGGCCGGAGAGGTCGGCCGCCATGCAGGCGATGGCCGCCCCGGCCGTCGCGCCGGCCCACGCGAGGAAGATCTCCACCATGGCGTCGCCGACGCCGTTGCAGCCGTCGGACCCGCGCTCGGCCATCTCCTGGAGGGCGTTCAGCGGGGTCAGCACCTTGGTGGTGACGAAGCTCTTGAAGGCCTCGGAGCCGGCGCCCTTCCAGTACGGGTCGACCTCGCCGTTGAGCTGCTCGATCTCCCGCGCCATGTCCGCGAACGTGCCCGACAGCCCGGTCCACCCGTCGTCGGCCTCGTAGAACGGGCTCCAGGTGCGGATGTTCATGATCGCCACCGGCGTCACGTAGGCCATCGCCACCGCGCCGGCCCCCGACGGCTCCGCGGCGATGGCCAGCCAGCCGCCCAGCGCGATGATGATCGCGTCCAGGCCGGCCGTGCCGAGCGAGTCGCCGGTGGAGTAGACGCCACCGTCCCCCATATCGTCGTCCCCCTCAGTTCAGCGCGGTGTCGAACGCCCGGCCGTGCTCGGCTTCCATCGTCTTGTAGTGGTCGATGACCTTCTGCACGGCGGACGCCGCATCCCGGAGCGCGTCGGCGAGGGCGGCGCTCGCGTCACCGGCGGCGGTCTGCATGGTCGCGTAGGCGTCCGAGGCCCCGCCGTCGAGCACCGGGAACGCGCCACCGGGGATGGTCAGCCGAGCGATCTCGGCCTTGAGCTTGTTGTCGTAGGTGGACGCGATCTCATTCATCTTCGCCACCATCTGCGTCAGCTTCTCGACGTTCATCGAGTAGCCGCTCATCGCCACCGCCTCCCCGCGTGTCGGTCGTGACCGCCGGAGCTTACCCCACGAAGCCCACGGGGCAGCCCAGCCCGTCGGCGGCACGTCGATGCGCAGGACGAGGGGCACGTCGATGCGCAGGACGAGCGGCCGGAGGGGCGCGGAGGAACCCGCGCCCCTCCGGTGATCAGGTGGCGGTGCAGCTCACGGTCGGTGCGTTGTTGGATCCGGTCCAGGCGCCGTTGAAGCCGAAGCTCGTCGACTGGCCGGCCGACAGTTTGCCGTTGTAGCTGACGTTCGTGGCGGTGGAGACGCCGCCGCTGCTCGTGATGGTCGCGTTCCAGTACGACGTGATGGTCTGCCCGTTGGGCCACGTCAACCGGACCGTCCAGCCGTTCGTGCCGGAGGACCCGGCGGTCACGGTCACATTGGCGCCGAAGCCGCCCGCCCACTCGGACGTCTTGGCGTAGGTGGCAGAGCAGCCGCCGGCCGGCGGAGGGCTGCTGCTGGCGCTGCGCGACGGGGACGGCGAGGCGCTGGCGGACGCCGATCGCGACGGCGACGGCGACGCGCTGGCCGACGTCGACGGCGACGGGCCCGTACCACCGGTGAAGATCACGTCGCTGCAGATGTAGTACGACTGGTCGAGGTGACTGGCCTGCCAGATCGTGTACACGACGTGCCGTCCGGTGCGGCTGCCGGCGTTCACCTGGGCCTGGTACTGCGGCGCCGGCGCATAGCGGCCGGTCCGGTTGACCAGCTCCAGGTTCGCCCACGTCAGCGGCTGCGTGGTGGAGTCGAAGCCCTGCCTGGTGATGTAGATGAGCAGGTAGTCGGCGCCGTGCTGGGCCTGGTCGGTGAGCGTCAGCGTGAACTGGTTGGGCTTGGTCGAGGCCGTCCAGGTGCCGACCGTGTCGAGCGAGCCGTAGAAGCCGTTCTGCGTCCGGCCGCCGCTGCATAGCTGGCCGTCCGGGATCGCGGCCTGGTGGTTGCCGGCCACGCCCTCGCGATAGAGGCCGTTCCAGTTCCACATGGTGTTGGGGTTGGCCTGCCACGCCTGCCAGCACATCGGGTCGACGTTGGCCATGTTCGGGTTCTGGAAGTCGCTGCCCCAGCGGCTCCAGCAGCCCCAGTTGCGCGAGGCCGGGTCGGTGACGGAGCCGTGGGCGGACGCCGCGTCGGGCCGGCTGACGACCACGAGGGCGAGTGCGGCGACGAGGACACCGATCGCCGCGAGCCCGAACCGCACGGCGCGGGCGGATGAAAGATACATGGATGCTCCACTGATCGGGGTGCACGGAAGGCGCGGCGCCCCGGTCGCCGGAGCGCACACGCCGGTCACGCGGCCCCAGCATCTGGCTGGTTGCGCGTGGTGGTGCGGCTCCCGAATGCATCGTACCGCTTCGATGGCTACCGCAGCTTCGGCAGCCTTTGTGAGTGCTCGAGAACGCCCGCGAAGAGGTCGCCGCGCTCGGTCAACCGGGCGGGAAGCGTCCGGATGGTGAAGCCGTCGGGGCGCAGCGCCGGGTCGTCGAGCTCGTCCCACGCGATCGGCGCCGAAACGGGCGCATCGGCGGCCGGGCGCGGGCTGTACGGCGCGACGAGCGTCTTGTTGATCGCGTTCTGCGTGTAGTCCAGCCGCGCCCGCCCCGCGCGGTCGGCGCGCTCCCACTTCCAGCTGACAAGGTCCGGTACCACCGCACCCACCATCTTCGACAGCTCGGCCACCCACGCGCGGGTGGCGTCGAAGTCGGGGCCGCGGGCGATCGGCACCCAGATCTGGATGCCGCGCCGGCCGGTCACCTTCGGGTAGGCGGCGACGCCCAGGTGCTCGAACGCGGTGCGGTGCAGCCGCGCCAGGACCAGCACGTCCTCCCACGGCGTCTGCTCGCCGGGGTCGAGGTCGATCAGCGCGTACCCCGGGCGCTGCGGATCGTCCACCGTGGACGTCCACGGGTGCCACTCCAGGCCGCCGAAGTTCGCGGCCCACACCAGCGCCGCCGGTTCGTCGCCGACGAGGTACGTCGTCCCGTCGTACTCCCACCGCGGAAGCCAGGCCGGCGCGTGCGACGGCAGGTCCTTCTGCCAGAACCCCTTCGTCTCGGCCCCGTTCGGGAACCGGTGCAGGTTGAGCGCCCGGCCGGCCAGGTAGGGTCGCAGCGTCGGCGCGATCCAGGCCGCGTAGCGCAGCAGCTCCCGCTTGGTGACCGGCGGATCGCCGGGGAACAGCGGCTTGTCGAGGTTGGTGACCCTGAGGCGCCGCCCGAAGATCTCCCACGTGCCACCGGCCCCGAGCCGGTCGAGCGCGTCGAGCTCCGGCTCGCTCACCTTCAGCGCGACGGCGGCCCGGTCGGCCGGCCGGTCGGAGTGCCACTCCCGGTCCGGGTCGGCGGCGACCTCGTCGTTCGTGCGGCCGCTCAGCACCGAGCGCGGGTGCTCGTCGGGGTCCCAGCCGGTGACCGCGTGCTCGTCGCGCTTGTGCATGAGCAGCCACTCGTCGTTGCGGGTGCGCACGATGACGAACTTCCCGCGCAGCTTCTGCCCGTGCAGCTCGATGTGCAGCTCGCCGCCGGCGATCGCCGCGGCCGGGTCGGCGTCCTTGTACGCCACCCAGTCCCCCGCGTCCCAGACGATGACGTCACCGGCCCCGTACGTCCCGCCCGGGATCACCCCCTCGAAGTCGACGTACTCCATCGGGTGATCCTCGACGTGGAACGCGGCCCGCCGCACCGCCGGGTCGAGCGAGGGGCCCTTGGGCACGGCCCAGCTGACGAGCACCCCGCCGACCTCGAGCCGGAAGTCGTAGTGGGGCCGCCGCGCCCGATGCCGCTGCACGACGAACCGCATCCTTGCAGGTTAGCTCCCCGGACGCAGCAGGTGGGCGAAGCCGGCCCGCTCCAGGCGCTGGGCCACCCCCGCCCGGTCGGTGCCCAGGGCGGCCGCCGTCTCGTCGAGGTTCCAGTCGTGGGCGTACAGCGTCGACAGCAGGTGGCCGCGGCGGGTCTGGGCGGCGGAGAGGCGCAGCGTCGTGAGGTACGCGATGCGGCCCTCGGCGTCGGTGATCGCCTCGCCGACGTGGTTGTCGACGTCGAGCGCATAGGGCGGGACGAGGCGCGCGAGCGTGTACGGGCCGAGGGCCCGCACCCGGTGCGGCACCACGCGGCTCTGCAGGAGACCGCCGGCCATCAGGTCGTGGAACCGGCCCCACTCGTCGCGGGCGCGCGCCACCTCGCTCCGCAGGTCGTCCACAGTGGACACCTTGGACGCCTCCAGCCGCGGCGTGAAGTCCTGCACCGGTGGGAACAGGTGGGCGTACTGGAACAGCGGCTCGCCGTACATGTCCTGCAGCAGCGTCGGGTGCAGCAGGCGGTAGTCGTCGGGGTGCGGCGTGACGAACACCCCGGCCAGCGCGTCGGCCAGGTACAGCGCGACGCCGCACTGCCGCGGGTGCAGCTCGAAGACGCGCAGCGCGTCGTCGAGCCCGGCGATCTCGGTGCCCTTGTAGGCGGCGTCCGCCCGTGGGCTGAGGCCGCGGCCGACGGTCGCGTTGGTCCACTCGCGCCAGGCGATCGGCGGCCGGCCCGACTGCAGCGTCAGGTACCCCTCGGCGGCCACCGGCAGCGGCAGGAACCGCGGCCGGCGGCGGCGCGAGCGCACCTCCATGCCGGTCGGCGGCCCGCCGCCGAGCTGCGTGCCGTAGGCCGCCGTCGTCGACAGCACGAACGCGTGCGGCAGGTACTGGCACTCGCAGTCCACTTCGGACAGCTCGCGGTGCAGCCGCAGCCCCGGCACCGGCTGGTCGCGCAGCAGCGGCACCAGCCGGACCGCGCCCCACACTTGGGCCGGCGCCGGGGTGAGCCCGGTCAGCACGCCGTTCATCGCTGCAGGAACCTTTCTACGCGGGCGGCCAGGTGCGCGCGCAGGTCGCCGAGCGACGCCGTGCCGGCGCCGAACCGGGCCAGCTCGACGAGCGCCGCCGCGTCCTCCGCGTCGCGCACCCCGACCGTGGGAACCTCGGGCGCGAGCCGCCGCACGTCGAAGGTCTCGCTGTCGTACACCGGGTTCAGGTGCACCACCTCCGTGCCGCCGTCCCGGTCGAGCCGCTCCCGCCACACCCGCAGCACCTCGGCGGCGAGCCCGGGCGGCGCGTTGTCCCACCCGTCGGAGACGATGACGAGCCGGTCCGGGCGCATGGCGAGCCCGTCGAGGATCCGCTCCCCGAGCCGCGTCGGCCCGGCCGCCCGGACCAGGAGCGGATCTCCGCGGTGGTTGATCCAGCAGGAGTTGTACTGCGGGGAGAGCGCCTCCAGCAGGTAGTGCGTCCCGAGCGCGACCCCGAGGGGCCGCTGCCGCTTGACGGCCGACCCGCTGGACGAGTAGCTGTCGTCGAGCACGCCCACGACGCTCCCCCAGGTGCCGGCCTGCGCCCCGGCGGCCCGCCGCGCCTGCTGCCGCAGGGCCTCGGTGAGCTCGTCCCGCCGCCGGCGCCGCTCGTCGTGCCCGAGCGACAGCACGTACGACGCGAGCCGGGTGAGCGTCGCCGCGCCGAGGTCGGCGTCCAGCCGCATCCGCTCGCGTGCGGTCAGCTTCGCCCTGATCCCGGCGAGGAACCGCTGCCGGTCGATGCCATGCTTGGCCGCGAACCCTTCGGCGACGGTGTACGGCAGCTCGTACACGGCCCGCTGGTCGTAGTGCGCCTTGCGCCACGCCTCGAGGATCGGCGTGCGGTACCGCTGGACGCTGCGCCAGTCGTACAGCACGGCCCCGACCTCGTCCGGCAGCCGCAGGTGCGCATGCCCGGCCGCGGCGGCCAGCCCGCGCCGGTACTTCACCGCGTCGAACGCGAGATCGGGCCGCGCGGCGACCCAGTCACGCACGACGGCCCGCGTGCGGCGGTTGTTCACGCGCTTGGCGCGCAGCTGGAGGATCAGCCGGTACACCCGCTGCGGCGGCAACCGCTGCAGCCGCCGCGCGATGAGCCGCCCCTCGACCCGATCCGCGGCGGCGGTCGTCAGCAGCCCCTCGATGATCCGCGCGGCGTTGTGGTCGTTGATGTCGAGGGCGAGGGTGGCGGCGTAGAGACCCCGGTAGTTCGTGCGGACGTATTCGTGGAGGAAGTCGAGCGACATCCGCTGCGCGTCGCCGCCAGTGCGGAACTCCCGCTGCGACGTGGCCGCCACGGCCGCGTTGACGAACATGACAAGGTCCTCGCAGGCAACCCGCTCCGCCGCCTCCACCGCGCTGTCCTCTCGTCCTCAGGGCCGGCCGGGGAGTGTGCCGCACGAACTGCGAAGCATCGCTTCAGAGGCGGGTCCGGAAGTCGCACAGAAGTCCCGCGGCCGGCGCCTCAGCGTAGACCGCCCACCTTCCGCGGGCGACGCGGTTTCCGCCGCCGCTGGTCAGTCTGGGATGGTGCTGCCGGTCATCATCGGCTACGACGGCTCCGAGCCGGCCGAACGCGCCATCCGCGAGTCGGCCGCCCTGCTGTCCGCCCACCCGGCCGTGGTGGTGACGGTGTGGGAACCGGGCCGGGCGTACGAGGCGGCCACGCTCCCGATCATGGGCTTCGACATCCCCCCGACCGCGGTCGACTTCCGCGCGGCAACGGAGGCGGAGCTGCGCCTCCGCCAGGCGATGCAGGAGACGGCCCAACGCGGCGCCCAGCTCGCCCGGGAGTCGGGCTACGCGTCGGCGCAGGGCCTGGCCGTGGCGGACGACCTGACGGTGGCCGACACCCTGCTACGGGTGGCCGACGAGCAGAGCGCCCGCGGTCTGGTGGTGGGCCGCCACGGCCACCGCCGCCTGACCGAGGCACTGCTGGGCAGCACCTCAAGCAGACTGATCCACAAGTCCACCCGCCCGGTCCTGGTAGTCGGCCCACCCCCAACCTAGCCAAGACGCCGCCACCCGCACTCGGGTCGCTTCGGGCGACATTTCCGACATTTCACTCGCGACCTGCACTGCTACCCGGGGCAACGGCGGGGACCACCATGATCGATGGCGAGTTACGGCTGTCATGGCAACCAGAACTCTCCATGGATCATGAACGGCATGCGGGTGGACCGGCGTTCGCCGTCGATCCGTGAGGCGGCGAACGCCGCGGAGCATGCCGACGGGCCGGGCACTCGGCTGGGCGGCGGGTCGGTCGGTTGTGCCGGGCTTGGTTCGCGTTACAGCCGCGGGACACCCCCAGCCCGGCCCGGCCGCGTGAGTCGGTTGTGCCGGATCGGTGCGCGACCGGCCCGGGAAATCGCTCGCCGGGCGCACGGGTGGTGGGGCCGGGGTTCGGGGCGGTTGCCGTTACGCCGGGGTCGGGGTCGGGGCGAGCAGGGCGGCGAAGTCGGCCGCGGGCATGATCTGGATGCCCAGCTCCGCCGCCTTCTGGGCCTTCGAGCCGGCGCCCTCGCCCACCACGACCAGGTCGGTGCGCTTCGAGACCGAGCCGGCCGCCCGGCCGCCCAGGCGCTCCACGGCCTCGTTGCCCTCGTCGCGGGTCAGGCCGGGGACCGCGCCCGTCACCACCACCGTCATCGGGGTGCCGTCCTCCTTCTGGAGCGGCAGGCGGGCGGCGCCCGGCTCCGCCGCGGCCGACGGCGGCGGGGACTGGTCGGCGGGCTCGATCAGGTTGACGCCCCGCGCCGACAGGCGGGCGATCAGCGGGGCGATCTCGACCAGCTCGGCGGCGATCATCACGGCGCGCTCGGGGCCCACGCCCTCGACGTGTTGGAGGTCGTCGACCGTGGCGGCCAGCAGGGCGTCCATCGTGCCGAAGTGGCGGGCCAGGCGGCGGGACATCGAGCGGCCCGTCATGCGCACGCCCAGGCCCGTCAGGACGCGCGACAGCGGCTGCTGCCTGGAAGACTGGATGGCGGCCACCAGCTTCGTGGCGGAGAGCTCGCCCATCCGCTCCAGCGCCGCGACCGTGGGGACGTCCAGGTCGTACAGGTCGGCCGGGTCGGTCACATGGCCGGCCGTGACCAGCAGGTCGAGAACCTTGCCGCCCAGGCCCTCGATGTCCATCGAGTGGCGGGCGGCGTAATACGCCAGCGACTCGTGGGCGCCGCAGGCGCGGCCGCGGGTGCAGCGCCAGCGCTTCTGGGTGCGGTCGATCTCGCCGGCGCAGCGGGGGCACACCGACGGGGGCTCGAACGGGACCGAGTCGGCCGGGCGCTCGTCGAGCTTGGCGCCCGTGACCTCGGGGATGACGTCGCCGGCGCGGCGGACGAAGACCGTGTCGCCCGGGCGGACGTTGCGGCGGACCAGGTCGTCGAAGTTGTGCAGAGTGGCCGACGTGACGATGACGCCGCTGATCTGGACCGGCTCGAGCACGGCGACCGGGGTGATGACGCCGGTGCGGCCGATCTGGACCTCGATGCGCAGCAGCCTGGTGGTGCGGGTGTCGGCGGGGAACTTGTAGGCGATGCCCCAGCGCGGTGCGCGGCTGGAGAAGCCGGCGGCGGCGCGGTCGGCGGGCTGGTCGGCCTTGATCACGGCGCCGTCGATGCCGAAGCCCAGGGTGCCGCGGGCGGCGTTGAGGGCCTGTACGGCGGCGAGGACCTCGTCGACAGTGGCGCACACGGGCATGCCGGTGGGCGAGCCGGCGGTGGTGGCGACGCCGAGGCGGGCGATCTCGGCCATCTCGGCCGAGTGGGCGTCCTCGCCGCGGCCGTGGACGGCGTAGGCCAGGAAGGACAGCGGCGCGTCATAGGTGCGGTCCTGGGCGCGCAGCGTGCCGGCGGCGGCGCTGCGCGGGTGGGCGAAGGCGGGCTCGCCGGACGCGATGCGCATGCCGTTGGCGACCTCGAAGTCGGTGTCGGTCATGAAGACCTCGCCGCGGATCTCCAGCGTCACCGGCTCGGCCAGCCGCTCGGGCAGGCCGACGGCCCGGCGGGCCTGGGCGGTGACGTCCTCGCCGGCGCGGCCGTCGCCGCGGGTGGCGACCTGGACGAGGCGGCCCTCGACATAGCGCGCTGCGATGGCCAGGCCGTCGATCTTCGGCTCCACCGTGTAGCCGGCGGCGGGGCGGCCGAGCAGCCGGTCGAGCCGGGCCGCCCAGCGGGCCAGGGTCTCCTCGTCGAAGACGTTGTCGAGGCTCAGCATCGGCGTGCTGTGGACGACGTCGCCGACGACCCCGCCGCCGGCCGCGACGACCTCGGTCGGCGACTCGTCGACCTTCCACTCGGGGTGCTCGGCCTCGGTGGCGGCCACGCGGGCCATCAGCGCGTCATAGACCGCGTCGTCCATGGCGAGCTCGGCGCCGCCGTAATACAACGCCGCGGCGGCCCGGATCTCCGAGACGGCCGCGCGGTACTCCTCCACCGATCCGAACATGCCCCGCAGCCTAGCCACCAGGTACGACAGTTTTCCGCGGCGCCACGAAGAGACTTTGCGCCGAACGCCCGATTCGTCCGGACAAATCAGACAACGCGGTATCTGCCAGGCCGATGCCGTCCGGCGAGATCGACGTCGCGGACTCCAGGCAGACCCACTCGCCGTCGGGATGCCGCGCCAGGTGCACGGTCAGGTCGGCGTTCACGAAGAGGAACCGCGAGAAGTCCAGCACGTTGGAGATCCCGTTGCCCGAGTCCGCCGCCACCAGGACGCGCACCAACGGCGAGGGCGACTCCCCCGCCACCAGCGGCACCCGCATGCGGAACCAGGCCGTCGACGGACCGAGCGCCAGGAACGACCCCGAGGAGAACCGCACCTCCATCGCCCGGTGGTATCCGATGTCATACGGCACGTCGAAGAACGGCTGCTCAAGAGCCCCCTCGAACGAGGGCCCGGGAGCACCGATCGAGGGCGCGACGGAAGGCGCGGTCCGCATCAGCACCGCCGTGCACCGCATGAAAGGTTCCACGGCCGCCGACAGCACCGTCACGCTGCGCCCCGACCGCACCACGGACGTCGTCACGGTCAGCGGCGCGACCGGCACCGGCCGCGCGATCTCGTACGTCATCCGGACGACCCGCAGGCCAGGCGGCGCGGCCTCCTCGACGGCCCGGCCGAGCAGCGCCGCCGGCGGGCCCGCATGCTGGGACGCTGCGTCCCACGGGCCGCGCGTGTACTCGGTAGACTCGAACCGGTCCGCGGCGACCTGCTCATAGAAAGCCACGGCCGGATTCTAGAGTGGCGGGCATGGCGACGACGATCGGTGATGTGGCACGACAGGCGGGAGTCTCCCCGAGCACCGTGTCGTATGTCCTGAGCGGCAAGCGGACCATCTCCGAGGAGACCCGCCAGCGGGTGCTCGCCGCCATCGAGGTCCTCGGCTACCACCCGCACGCCGGTGCGCGGGCCCTGGCCAGCAACCGCTCCAACGTCGTCGCGCTCATCATGCCGCTCTACACGGGCCTGTATGTCCCGGTCCTCATGCAGTTCGTCATCTCCGTCGTGACGGCCGCCCGCCGGTTCGACCACGACGTGCTGCTGCTGACCCAGGACGAGGGCGAGAAGGGCCTGGAGCGGGTCGCCGCGAGCTCCCTCGCCGACGCGCTCATCGTCATGGACGTCGAGCTGCACGACCGGCGCCTGCCCCGGCTGCGCACCCTGGGCCGCCCGTCGGTGCTCATCGGGTTCCCGGCCGACGCGTCCGGGCTGACCTGCATCGACCTCGACTTCGCGGCGGCCGGCGCGGCGTGCGTCGACCACCTCGCCGACCTCGGCCACGACTGCGTGGCCCTGGTGGGTTCGCCGCCGGAGGTGTATGAGCGGGAGCTGGGCTTCGCCAGCCGGACCGCCGCCGGGTTCACCGAGGCGCTGCTGCGGCGCGGCCTGCGGGGCGCGACGGTGCCCTGCGAGCCGACCCCGGCCGCCGCCCTGGAGACCGTGAAGAGCCTGCTCGACCGGCACCCCGACCTGACCGGCGTGGTGGTGCACAACGAGGAGACGGTGGCCCCGCTGCTGGAGGCCTTCGCGGCGGTGGGCCGGAAGGTGCCCGGCGACGTGTCGGTGGTGGCGATCTGCCCCGACGACGTGGCCGAGCGGGTCAAGCCGCGGGTGACGTCGGTGAGCATCCCGGCCGAGGAGCTGGGCCGCCGCGCGGTCGAGCTGGTGGTCGCCAAGCTCGACGGCACCGCGGTCCCGGAGGCGACCCTGCTGGCCCCGACGCTGACGGAGCGCGACAGCGCCGCCGGGGCCCGTCCCACAACCGGGTCCCGGCGGCGCCGCTGAGAGACCGACGCGCCGAACGTCGGTCCCTTAGCGCAACGCGAAGGTGGCCAGCCGCACGGGCCCGCCGAAGACCAGATACACGTCGTGCCGCCCGGTGGCGCGGGCCAGCGCGCCGGTGACGGTCGTGTACGCGTACGGGTCGCCGGTGGAGGGCACCGTCAACGTGGCCAGCACGGGTCCGGTTCGAGGGTTGTCCAGCCGGACCTGTACCGTCGTCGCCGCGCCGGGGTTGGCGAAGCGGCCCGAGAACGAAGCGGGACCGCCGCGCAGGTCAGTATCGGCGTAGCGGACCCACTGCCCGCCGGCCGAGGCCCCGACGGACGTGCCTGCCGCCTTCGAGAAGTCGACGAGCGTGATCCCGCTGTACGAGTCGAAGTTCTGCGCCGAGGTCGTCGAACGCAGGTCGCGCGGCGGGATCGTCTCACCCCGCACGCGCAGCGTTCCACGAGCACGGATGTCGGACGACGAGGCGCCGACCAGGATGTCGTGCGTCGCGTCCTCGACCACCCAGCGGTCCCGCGTGACGTCCCAGAACCGGAAGTCGGAAGGGTCGACGGAGAACGTGACCCGACGGGTCTGCCCGGGCGCCAGGTGTACCTTCTGGAACCCGCGCAGCTGCTTGAGCGGCTGCTCGACGCGCGAGGTGCGCTGGTGGGTGTAGAGCTGCACCACCTCGTCACCGGCCCGCGCCCCGGTGTTGGTGACGTCCACCGAGACGGTCGAGCGGCCGACCGACAGCCGTCCATAGTGGAACGTGGTGTACGACAACCCGTACCCGATCGGGTACAGCGGCTGCCCGGTGAAGTACTGGTAGGTCCGGTCCGACCCGATGATGTCGTAGTCGGTGATCGACGGCAGGTCCGCGGCCGACCGGTACCACGTCTGCGTCAGCCGCCCGGACGGGTTGACGTCGCCGAACAGCACGTCCGCCAGCGCATGCCCGGTCTCCTGCCCGGCGTGGCTGGTCCACAGCAGCGCCGGCACGTTGGCCTGCTCCCAGTTCAGCGCCGTCGGGTAGCTGTTCTCGACGACCACGACGGTGTTCGGGTTGGCCTGCCGTACCGCGCGGACCAGCGCCGCCTGCCCCTCGGCGAGCGACAGGTCGGTGCGGTCGTGGTCCTCGCGGCCGTTGATGAAGGGCATGCTGCCCACGACGACGACCGCCGCGTCGGCCCCGGTGGCCGCCGCGACCGCATCGCCGACCCCGCTACGAACGACGGAGCGGGTGAAGGCGGTCGCCTCGGCGGCAGTGGCCGCGCCGAGGTTCAGCGTGCCGTCGGCCTGCACCACGACGTACGGGTTGTGGTACGAGGGCGCCCAGTCGAACGCCGACTCGTAGCCCACGTAGCGCAGCACGGTGGCGCCGTCCGCACGGGTCTCCAGCTTGAACTGCTGCTGCACGAACCACCCGTTCGGCTGCGCCTGGTCGTTCGCGAAGCCGGACCAGTTGTAGCCCACCGTCTTGCCGTTGGCCACGCTGCGCAGGGTCACGACGCCCGCACCCCAGTCGAAGACGTCGAACTGTGCGGTGGCGTCGGCAGCGGTACCGTTGGCCGCCAGCATGGCCCCGGAGGCGCCACTGCCACCCGTCACGTAGCGGCCGCTGGACGTCTCGCGCAGCGCGATGCGGTCGACGCCCTCGCTGGAGCGCACCGTTCCCGAGGTGCCGAGCCGCTCGGCGATCCCCTGCCGTGGCGTGACCTGGTACGGCATGTTCCCGCCGTACCAGTCGCTGTAGAGCGTGTCGGCGAGCGGCCCGACGACCGCGACGGTCTTCGGCGCCCGCAGCGGCAGGACGCCGGTGTTCTTCAGCAGCACCATCGACTCCGCCGCCGCCTCCCGGGCCAGCCGGGCGTTGGCCGCCGCATCGGCGGTCACGGCCGCGTACGGGCCGCCGTCCGGGTCGAACTCGCCCAGCCGGAAGCGCAGCGACAGGCTCTGCTTGACGGCGTCGTCGATGTCGGCGGCGGTCAGCAGCCCCTGGTCGAGCGCGGCGTGGATGGCGTCGACGGTACCGGCCGCGTTGGTGCCGTCCTGCGTGAAGCTGTTGATGCCGGCCTTGACGGCGGCCGCGTTCGCCTCGGCCTGGGTGGCGTAGTACTGCTGCGAGGCGGTGAGGTTACCGGGCGCGAACGCGTCGCTGGGGTTGAACAGCGGCCGGTCCGTCCATTGCCGGATGCTGTCGAGGTCGGGCGAGACGGTGCTCGGCCGTCCGTTGACCAGGTTGTACCCCGGCATCACGCCGGTGGCCGCGTTCGCCTGCAACGGGATGCGGAACGGCACCTCGTCGTACTCGTGCAGCACCCGCGGCGGCACGAATGCCGACGTCGTGTCGCGGCGCACCTCGTTGTTGTAGGCGAGGTAGTGCTTGAGCGTGGGAGCCGTCTTGAGGTACCGCGGATCATCGCCCTGTAACCCGGTGCCGTAGGCGACGGCGAGCTCGCCGGTGAGCAGCGGGTCCTCGCTGTAGCCCTCCTCGTTGCGCCCCCAGCGCGGGTCGCGGAGCAGGTTCACCACCGGCGCCCAGACGTTGAGTCCCCAGACGTCGGGGTTCTGGCGGTGGTACTGGCGGGCCTCGTCGCCGACGGCGGAGCCGACCCGGCGCACGAGGCCCGGGTCCCAGCTGCTGGCCAGCCCGACGGCCTGCGGGAACTGGGTGGCGGTGGCGGTGACGACGTTGCCGTTGTCGTGGTAGTCGTTGGACCAGGCGAGGCCGTGCAGGGCCTCGGTGCCGGACTTGAAGAGCCTGATGCCCAGCCGTGGGATGGCCGGCTGGTACTGGTGCAGCAGCGAGATCTTCTCGTCGAGCGTCAGCCGGCCGGCGAGGTCGTCGACCCGGGCCTGCAACGGCAGCCGCGGGTTCTGGAACGGGTACTCGTAGGCCGGCGGCGCGACCACCGCCGGCGGTGCGAGCGCCAGCACGATGGCCGCGACGAGCACGGGTGGAGCCATCCTTGCCTCCCTGCGGGGTTCAGCGGAGGTGCACGGTGACTTGCTCGGTGCCGGGTTCCGCGTCGATGAGGACCCCGGCGGGGTCCGGAGTGAGCCGGCCGGCGCCGACAGCCGCCACCGCGACGACGCCGGCCAGCTGCACCCGCCAGGCGCTCGGAGTGCTCCCGCCACTCCTGCGCACCTCGACGGTCGTGCCGGTCCGCTGCACCGTGAAGGTGGCATCGGGCCGGCCCTGGGCGGTCGGGATGTCGACGGTGCAGCGGGCGCCGTCGGGCAGCTCGAACACGCGCAGGGTCACGCCGTCGGCGTATGGGTAGTCGGGGCGGTCGTCCACCGCGCCGAACGGGACGACCGAGCCGGGACGGGCGAGCACCGGCAGGTCGCCGAGCGCGTACCGGCGGCGGACCCAGCCCGGCCCGGCCAGCACCTCGCCGGAGCGCAGGTCGGTCCAGCGCCCCCCGGGCAGGTAGAACGCGGTGTCGCCGTCGGCGCTGAAGACCGGCGCGACGAGGATCGACTCGCCCAGCATGTACTGGCGGTCGAGGTGCCCGCAGGACGGGTCGTCGGGGAACTCCAGGGCCATCGGCCGCATCACCGGCAGCCCGTCGCGGTGGGCGGTGACGGCGGCGCCGAAGAGGTACGGCATGAGCCGCGCCTTGAGCCGGGTGTACTCGGCGACGGTCGCGACGGCGGCGTCGCCGAAGAGCCACGGCACCCGGTACGAGCCGGCGCCGTGCAGCCGGCTGTGCGAGGAGAGCAGGCCGAACTGGGCCCAGCGGGTGAACACCACCGGGTCCGGGGTGCCCTCGAAGCCGCCGATGTCGTGGCTCCAGAACCCGAAGCCGGACAGCGCGAGGGACAGCCCGCCGCGCAGGCTCTCGGCCATCGACTCGAACGACGACTCGCAGTCGCCGCCCCAGTGCACCGGGAACTGCTGCCCGCCGGCGGTCGCGGAGCGGGCGAAGACGACCGCGTCGCCCTCGCCACGGTGCTCCTGCAGCAGCTCGAAGACGGCCTCGTTGTACAGGTGGGTGTAGTAGTTGTGCATCCGCAGCGGGTCGGAGCCGTCGGCCCACTCGACCTCGACCGGGATCCGCTCGCCGAAGTCGGACTTGAAGCAGTCGACGCCCGTGTCGAGCAGCGCCCGCAGCCGGTCCTGGAACCAGCGCTTCGCGTCCGGGTTGGTGAAGTCGACCAGGCCCATCCCGGCCTGCCAGCGGTCCCACTGCCAGACGTCGCCGCCCGGGGTGCGGACCAGGTACCCCTTCGCCGCGCCCTCGGCGAACATGGCCGAGCGCTGCGCGATGTACGGGTTGATCCACAGGCAGATCCGCAGCCCGCGGGCCTTCAGGCGGGCCAGCATGCCGGCCGGGTCGGGGAACGTCGCCGGGTCCCACTCGAAGTCGCACCAGTGGAACTCGCGCATCCAGAACGTGTCGAAGTGGAACACCGACACGGGCAGGTCGCGCGCCGCCATGCCGTCGAGCATCGACGTCACCGTGCCCTCGTCGTACGGGGTGGTGAACGACGTCGACAGCCACAGGCCGAACGACCAGGCCGGGGGCAGCGCCGGGCGGCCGGTGAGCGCCGTGTACTTGCGCAGCACGTCCCGCGGGGTCGGGCCGTAGATCACGAGGTACTCCAGGACCTGCCCGGGCACCGAGAACTGCACCCGCGACACGGCCTCGGAGCCGACCTCGAACGACACCGGCCCGGGGTCGGCGACGAAGACGCCGTAGCCCGCGCTGGAGACGTAGAACGGGACGTTCTTGTAGGCCTGCTCGCTGCTGGTGCCGCCGTCGGCGTTCCACACGTCGACGGTCTGGCCGTTCTTGACGAACGGGCCGAACCGCTCGCCGAGGCCGTAGATCGTCTCGCCGACGCCCAGGCTGAGCTGCTCGCGCAGGAACTCGCCGTCGGCGGTGTGCAGCGCCGCGGCGGCCTTCGGGACGCTCGCCGTGAGCACCTTGCCGGCGGCGACGAACTCCAGCCGGAACCGGTCGCCGAGCGAGAACCGCGCGCCGAGGGCGCCGGAGGTGAACGTCACCGACTCCTCGTCGCGGGTCACCTTCGGGTCGGCTGCCGGGTCGGCGTCGATGCGGAACCGCGGACCGCGGGCCCGGCCGCCGGTGTGCCGGCTGATCCGGACCGCCACGACGTCGGGCGCCGGGGCGGTGCAGTCGACGGTGAACAGCGGCGTGTTCAGGGTGTCGCCGCGGTCGGTGATCCGCTTCGTCGGCGCGTAGACCGACAGCCGCTCGGCACTGACGGCGACGTCGCGGACGTGAACCGGGTATAGGGCCTCGACGCCGGGCCGCAGCTGCCAGTACCCGTCGGTGAACTTCATGCACGCTCCATCGGGTTGCGCATTTACTTGACCGCCCCCGCCATGACCCCGCGGGTGAGGGTCCGCTGGAAGACGAGGAAGAAGAGGACCGCGGGCGCGATGCCGAGCAGCGCCGAGGCGCTGGTCGTGGTCGCGTCCATCATGCGTTCGCCCTGCAGCACGCCCAGGGCGACCGGCACGGTCTGGTGCTCGTTGGAGATCAGGAAGATGAGCGGGATGAACAGCTCGTTCCAGGTCCAGACGAAGAAGAACGTGAACAGGACGCCGAGCGTGGGCCGGCTGACCGGCACGACGACCTTCCACAGGGTGCGCAGCCGCCCGGCGCCGTCCATCGCCGCAGCGTCGAGCAGCTCGGTCGGGAACGACGCGAGCACCGACGACAGCAGGAACGTGCCGAACGCGCTCTGGATCGCGGTGAAGATGACGATCACCGCGAACTCGGTGTCGTACAGGTCGACGAGCTTCGCCAGGTAGTACAGCGGGTAGACCAGGCTCTCCTGCGGCACCAGGTTGGCGACGAGGAACGCGGCCAGGAAGAAGTTGCGCCCGCGGACCCGCCCGATGCCGAGCGCATAGGCGTTGAGCATCGAGAACACCACGGCCAGCACCGCGACCGTGCCGCTGATGACCGCGCTGTTGAGCAGCTTGCGGCTGAAGTCGACGCGCTGCCAGAAGTCGGCGACGCCGCTGAGGTGCAGGCCGTCGGGCAGCGCCAGCGGGCCGTTGGTGCTGTACTCCGCCGGCGACTTGACCGCGTTGAGCACGACCAGCAGGAACGGCGCGAGCACGAGCAGCACGACCACGACGAGGACGCCGAGCACGATCCAGCGCCCGGGCCGGATCGGAGGTCTCGACTGCTTCGGCGCCGGCCGGTCTACAGCGATGGCGGTCACAGAGCATCACCCCGCCGCTGTACGCGCAGGAAGACGAACGTCAGCGCCACGATCACGACCGTGAGGACGGTCGAGATGGCCGAGCCGTAGCCGACGTTGGCCCGCTCGAAGTAGTTCTGGTACGCGAAGTACGACGGGACGAGCGTCGCGTTGCCCGGGCCGCCCCGGGTCAGCACGAAGATCTGCCCGAAGATCTTGAGCGCGGCGATCGTCGTGGTGATGAGCACGACGTAGATCTCCGGCCGGATCTGGTGGATCGCGATCCGGGTGAACCGCTGCCACCAGCCGGCGCCGTCGAGGTCGGCCGCCTCGTAGAGCTCCGGGTCGACCCGCTGGAGGCCGGACATGAACATGACGACCGGGTAGCCGAGCTGCACCCAGACCATCACGGCCATGACGGTGTAGAGGGCGTACCGCTCGTCGCCGAGCCAGTTGCGGCTGAGCGAGCCGAGCCCGATCGTGTCGAGGGTCGAGTTCAGCGCGCCGTAGCCGGGGTGCAGGATCCAGCCCCAGACGATGCCGGTCACCGCGAGCGGCAGCACCTGCGGCAGGTACAGGCCGGAGCGCAGCGCCCGGGCGACGCGCGGGCCGAGCCGCGGCGCGACGTAGTCGAACAGCAGCGCCGCCAGGAACAGCCCGAGCAGGGTCGGCACCACCGCCATGGCGACGACGAGGAACGCGATGTTGCGGAACGACGCCCAGAAGTTCTCGTCGTGCAGCAGCCGGTCGTAGTTGGCCAGCCCGGCCCACTGGGGGTCCCCGACCCCGGTCCACTTCGTGAAGCTCGTGCCGACCGTGACGAGCACGGGACCGGCGATGACGAGCGTGCACAGCAGCAGACCGGGGATCAGGAACGGCCAGTACCCCTTGCGTGTCATCCGCCCACGTTCGCCCGGTTGTCGTTGTATGGCTTGGCGATCTCGTCGAGCACCTGCTCCGGCTTGGCCGAGCCGTTGATGAGCTTCTGGACGCCCGCGACGAGCACGTCGTAGTACCCGGGAGCCGGCCAGTCGGGGTAGAACGCGATGCCGTCGTCCTTGACCACCTGGTCGAAGTTCTGGATCAGCTCCTTGCTCTTGGCGTCGGTGATCGCCGAGGCGTCGGCCGCCACCGGGATGCCGCCGGAGTTGCCGAGCAGGTTCTGGATCTCCGGCTTCATCGTGATGTCGATGAAGTCGTACGCCAGCTGCTTGTTCTTCGCCTTGGCCGGTACGACCCACAGGTTGCCGCTGGAGCCCGGGTGCAGCTTGTTGCCCGGGAACAGGAACGTGCCCCACTGGAACGAGGTGGCCTCCTTGACCACCCGGCCGTACCACCAGGAGCCGGACACCATGATCGGGAACTTGCCGGACAGGAACGCCTGGCCCATGTCCTCGGCCTTGACGCCGGCCGAGTTCTTGTCGATGTAGCCCTTGCTCACCCAGTCGGCGAACGTGTTCGCGGCGTAGGTGAACTCCGGCCCCTTGAAGTCGATCTTGTTCTTGTACAGCTGGAAGTCCTCGACCCACTTGCGGTCGGCCTTCGACAGGGCGAGCAGGTAGAAGATCTGCTGGGCCGGGTACTCCGCGCCGCCCACGGACAGCGGCGCGACCCCGTTCTGCTTGAAGGTCGCCATCGCCGTCTCGAGGTCGGCAAGGGTCTTCGGGACCTGCACGTTGTACTTCGCGAAGAGGTCCTTGTTGTAGTACGCCATGACGAACTCGCCGTAGTTGGGCACGCCGTACCACTTGCCGCCGCCCATGATGCCGCGCTCGTCGTAGCGGGCCGTGGTGGCCAGGCTCGGGCTGAGCGCCTTGGCCCAGCCGCGCGACTCGGCCTCGGCGCTGATGTCGGTGAGCAGCCCCTGCTTCGACAGCAGGCCGGCGCTCGCGTTGCCCTTGTTGTACTCCATGACGTCGGGCGCGTCGTTGGAGTTGAGGATCATGTTGGCGCTCTGCCGGATCTGCTCGAAGCCCTTCTCCTCGAACACGACCTCGACGCCGGGGTGGGAGGCCTTGAACTGCTCGATCGCCTTGGCCCAGGCGACGCCCATGGCGCTGTTCGCGCCCTCGTAGTGCCACAGCTTGAGGGTCTTGCCGTCGCCGCCGGCCTCGTCGTCGCCGCCGCACGCGACGAGCGCGGGACTCACGAGGGCTACGACGGCCGCCGCGGCGGCGGCGGATCTGCGCAGGCTGCTGAACACGTCTACTCCGTGTCTGCTCGCTGGGGTGTGCATGTGGGTGTGCCGGCCATTGACTCCGCCAGCAGGCGGTATCGCCGGCGGGGGTGGCGCCGGTTGGTTCAGAACGCTGTCGAAGCGCTTCGACAATGAAGCTACGAAACCACGCCGCCGCATGTCAACAGCCCCTGAAGAGACAACCGGAAGACAACCTTGGACGTCGACGGTGGCCGATTCAAGCGCTTCGACACTGTGGGCTGCTCAGGCGGCGGCGGAGCGTGAAACTTACCCGGCCGCGGTGAGCGCGAGTTGCAGGGCGAGACGCTCGTCGGGGTCTTCGAGCCGCTCGCCGAAGAGATCACGCAGCTTCTTCATCCGGTACCGAACGGTCTGCGGATGGGTGTGCAGCGCCGCCGCGGCCGGGATCACCTGGCCCTGGGCCCGCAGCCAGGCGAGCAGGGTGGCCGCGAGCGGGCGCCGGGTCCCGGGCGGCAGCGCGGCGAGCGGCGCGAGGACGTGCTCGGCCAGCCGGTCGGCGACGCCGGGCTCCCAGGCGAGCATGAGCGGCACGAGGTGGTCGTCGCAGGCCAGCACGCCGTCGGGGAGGCGGCCGGCCTGCTGGAGGTCGAGGGCGCGGCGCGAGATCCGGTACGACGTCCGCGCCTGCCGCAGCGGCACCACGGGCCCGACCGCCGCGCGGCGCCCGGTGAGCCCGCGGCTGGGCACCACGAGGCTGGGCGGCGTCGGCGCCGCGGCCTTTGCGGGCGCCGCGGCCAGTCCGGGCCTTGCCGGCGCCGCGGGCGTCCCGGCCTTCGCGGGCGCCGCGAGCGGGCCGGCCTTCGCGGACCGTCCGGGCGGCGGCGGCTGTGCGGGCGTCACGATCCGGGTGGCGCCGTCGATCACCGTGGCGATGGCGCCGCCGCCGATGGCGCTGGCCAGGTGGTCGGCGTCGGTGCCCTCGGCGCTGATCACGGCGACCGCCAGGGGCAGCGGCCAGCGGGCCGCCTCGGCCGCCGCGTGCAGCGCCGCGTCGGCCGGCGGGCCGGGCTGGACCAGCAGCGTGATGAGGCGGCGGCGGACCGTGGCCCAGTCGTGGGCGGCGTCGCGCTGCTCGTCGAGGTAGCCCTCCGCCGCGGCGCCGGCCAGCGCGTCCACGTAGCCGAACAGCGCGGCCGCCGTCCCGTACAGCTCGTCCGGGGTCAGCGGGCCCGGCCGCTCGACGAGCCAGGACCAGATGGCCTGGGTGCCGACGACCAGGATCGAGCGCAGGGCGTCGACGCGGTGGCCTTCGCGGTACTCCGTGCGGCCGAGCTCGGTGAAGACCCTCCGCGTCGCCGCGAGCTCGGCCTCTCCCGCACCGGCGACGAGCGCGGCGACCGCGGTCTCGACACCGAGCGCGAGGCCGTGGCCCTGCCCGCCCGTGAGCGAGCGGCCCTGGCCGCGCATCGCTTCACGGACGACCGCCAGCACCCGCCCCTGCAACCCCGGCTGCAGGGCCCGGAGCTGGTCGGCCGATCGACGCGACAACACGTACGACACCTTCTTTTGTCATGGCGATGACAAGATCCCGCCGGAATTCTGTGTCCGGCTCCACGATTTTGGCATGCCGGTGCGCCTAGCCTGGGGGCCATGGATGCGGATGTGATCGTGGTCGGTGCGGGGCTCGCGGGACTGGTCGCGGCGGCCGAGGCGGCCGACGCCGGCCGGCGGGTGATCGTGCTCGACCAGGAGCCCGAGCAGAGCCTCGGCGGCCAGGCGTTCTGGTCGTTCGGCGGGCTGTTCCTCGTCGACTCGCCCGAGCAGCGCCGGATGGGCATCCGCGACTCCGTCGAGCTGGCCTGGCAGGACTGGCTCGGCAGCGCCCAGTTCGACCGGCCCGAGGACGAGTGGCCGCGCCGCTGGGCCGAGGCGTACGTGAACTTCGCCGCCGGCGAGAAGCGCGCGTGGCTGCGCGCGATGGGCCACCGGGTGTTCCCGGTCGTCGGGTGGGCCGAGCGCGGCGGCGGCCCGGCCGACGGCCACGGCAACTCGGTCCCCCGCTTCCACATCACGTGGGGCACCGGCCCGGGCGTCGTCGAGCCGTTCGCCCGCCGGGTGCTCGCCAGCGACCGCGTGCAGCTGCGCTTCCGGCACCGCGTCGACGCCCTGGAGCCGGGCGGCGTGGTCCGCGGCACGATCCTGGAGCCGAGCACCGTCCTGCGTGGACAGTCCAGCTCCCGCACCGCCGTCGGCGAGTTCGAGCTGTCGGCGTCCGCCGTCATCGTCACCTCGGGCGGCATCGGCGGCGACCACGACCTGGTCCGCAAGGCCTGGCCGGCCCGCCTGGGCACCCCGCCGGAGCGCATGGTCGCCGGCGTGCCGGCCCACGTCGACGGCCGCATGCTCGCCATCACCGAACGCGCCGGCGGCCAGATCATCAACCCCGACCGGATGTGGCACTACACCGAGGGCCTGCAGAACTGGGACCCGATCTGGCCGAACCACGGCATCCGCATCCTGCCCGGCCCGTCGTCGCTGTGGCTGGACGCCGAGGGCCGCCGGCTGCCCGCTCCCCTGTTCCCCGGCTTCGACACCCTGGGCACGCTCAAGCACCTCATGGCGACGGGGTACGACTACAGCTGGTTCATCCTGACCCAGAAGATCATCGAGAAGGAGTTCGCGCTCTCCGGCTCCGAGCAGAACCCGGACCTCACCAACCGCAGCGTCCGCCAGGTCCTCCAGCGGGTCCGCCCGGGCGCCCCGGCCCCGGTGGAGGCGTTCAAGCGCAACGGCGCCGACTTCGTGGTGGCACCGACCGTCCCGTCGCTCGTCGACGGCATGAACAAGCTGGCGGGCTCGTCACTGCTCGACGCGGCGGCGGTGACGCGGGTGATCGAGGCCCGCGACCGCGAGCTGACCAACCCGTTCGCGAAGGACGCCCAGATCACGGCGATCCGCGGCGCCCGGGCGTACCGCGGCGACAAGCTGATCCGCGTCGCCACCCCACACCGCCTGCTGGACCCGAAGGCGGGCCCGCTGATCGCGGTACGGCTGAACATCCTGACCCGCAAGACCCTGGGCGGCCTGCACACCGACCTGTCCGGCCGCGTCCTGCAACCGTCGGGCGAGCCGCTGCCGGGCGTCTACGCGGCGGGCGAGGTGGCCGGCTTCGGCGGCGGCGGCATGCACGGGTACAACTCCCTCGAGGGCACGTTCCTGGGCGGCTGCCTGTTCTCGGGCCGGGTGGCCGGCCGCGCCGCCGCAGCCGAGGTCGCCTAGCGGCGCCGCACCGGCTGCAGGACCGCGATCCTGCAGCCGGTGCGAGACATCGTCGGGGTTCAGGAGGTGTGCAGGCGCGCGGTGCCGGACTCGACGGTGTAGGAGGCGGTCGTGGTCACCGGGGACTCGCGGACCTCGATGGAGTCGACGGTGCGGGCGTCGGTGCGCCACGCGTGCCGGTCGACGGTGCAGCGCAGGTAGCCGCGGCGGGAGCCGTCGAAGTACCGCACGTGCGGGTTCAGCGTCGGGTTGAGCGCCTTGAGCGGGCCGTCGAACGCGATCGGGAAGTCCGACGAGATCGACGTCGCCGTGAACTCCACGGCCACCGGCGCCTGCTCCAGGCGGTCCGGGTCGACCCGCAGCTCGCTCATCCACGTCGAGTGGATGTCGCCGGCCAGCACCACCGGGTTGCGGACCTGGGCGGCGACCAGGTGCTGCAGCAGCCGGGCCCGCTGCGGCGCGTACCCGTCCCACTGGTCGAGGTTGGCCAGGATCGCCGGCAGGCCGCCGGTCGGGTTCGGCAGCTGGATGCGGCTCATCATGACCTGCTGCGCGATCACGTTCCAGCGGGCCGGCGAGCGGTCCAGGCCGGCCAGCAGCCAGCGCTCCTGGTCCTCGCCGGTGAGCGTGCCGGTGGTGTTGGCCAGGCCGGCCTGCGGCAGGCCGAAGTCGCTCGGGAAGCCGCCGGGCTGGTCGGTGCGGTACTGCCGGGTGTCGAGCACGTTGATCCGGGCCAGCCGGCCGAAGTCGAACCGGCGGAAGATGCGCAGGTCGGCGCTGCCCGGCTTGAGGTTCGCGCGGATCGGCATGTGCTCGTAGTACGCCTGGTAGGCCGCGGCGCGCTGCCGGGCGAACTCGGCCGGCGTCTGCCGCTGCGCGCCCGTGTCGTCGATCTCGTCCGTCAGCGCCGCGTAGTTGTTCTCGGTCTCGTGGTCGTCCCAGGTGACGACCCACGGGAAGGCGGCGTGCGCGGCCTGGAGCGCGGGATCGGTCTTGTACTGCGCGTGCCGGTTGCGGTAGTCGTCCAGCGTCACCAGCTGGTCCAGGCCGGGCGTCGCCGGGCTGGTGTGGTTGCGGTCGGCGAAGCGGCTGTGCGGGTCGTACTCGTAGATGTAGTCGCCGAGGTGCAGCACGACGTCGAGGTCCTCGCCGGCCAGGTGGCGGTAGGCGGGCCAGTAGCCGTTCTGGAGGTCCTGGCAGTTGACGATGCCGAAGCGCAGCGCGCCGCCGTCGGCCCACGGCGCCGGGGCGGTCTTCGTACGACCGGCCGGGCTGAGCGCGCCCTTCGCCCGGAAGCGGTAGAAGTACTCCCGGCCGGGCTGCAGGCCGCGCGCGTCGACGTGGACCGAGTGGGCGAGCTCCGGCCGGGCGATCGTCTCGCCGCTGCGGACGACCTTGCGGAACCGCTCGTCGAGGGCGACCTGCCAGTCGACCTCCACGGGCCGGCGACTGTCGGTGAGCAGGCGGGTCCACAGGATGACGCTGTCGGGCAGCGGGTCGCCGCTGGCGACGCCGAGCCCGAACGGCGACGTGCCGTGGGCGTCGGCAATGGAGGCGGGCAGCAGCGCGGCGCCGGTGGCGACCGCCGCACCCGCGAGGACGTGCCGTCGAGTCAGCATGGGGCTCACCCTGCCGCTCGTAGTCGAACACTGCGCGAACGTTCGCTTAGCTACGCACGTGGATCTTCTCGCGCAGCCGGTCGCGGACCCGCAGCCGCCCGGCCGTCGTCGTGCAGCACAGATCGTCGCCGAGCTGCGCGTAGGGCGTCACGAGCCCGTCGCGCAGCAGCGGCAGCACGGACCGCCGCTTGCGGACGAGCACGACCACGGCCAGCGCGAGATAGACGATCGACAACCCGATGCGCTCCTTCCCGTGGAGATCCGGCGGTACCACGGCCGCGAGCACGAACTGGGCACCGAACAGCACGAGCAGCGTCGCGGCGGCGCGCAGGCTCAGGGTCAGTCCGGCCAGCAGGCTGATCGCCAGCACCGACTGCGCCGCCGTGAGCAGCAGCTCCTCGCGCTGGGCCGGCTCGATCGGCAGTCCCGAGGTACCGCCGCTGGACACCGCGAAGACGACCGGCAACGTCCCGACGAGCAGCGTCCACTGGTTGACCTTGCTCGACACGAGCGCGCCGAGCGCCTCGGTGGTGTGCAGCCGCCAGGCGTACAGCCCGGCGACGAGCAGCTCCGGCGCCTCGGAGGCGAGCGGCGCGATCCACTGCACCAGCAGGAACTCGCTGACCCCGAGCTCGGCCCCGGTCTCGACGAGCGACTCGGCGAACCGCTCCGCGCTGAGCAGGATCACCCCGGCCGCGGCGACGAAGAGCCCGATGACGGTCGCCCGGCGCGGCTTCTTCGCCATCGCGCCGACCCACGCCGCCGGCCCGATGAGGTCGGGGTCGCCGGCGGGCGCGCGGCTGACCCGCCAGCTGTACGCGATGAAGACCGCGAGCAGCACGGCCGTGTCGAGCAGCGTGAGGGTCCGCTTGAAGGGCAGGATGAGGCAGTACAGCGAGGCGACGGTGAGGAAGGCGAGCGGCACGGCGTCGGCCCGCTGCAGCCGGATGCCGCCCCGCCCGCTGCGCCGCCAGGCGATGAGGACGACCAGCGCCCACCCGACGCCGACGAGGATGCGGTTGGCCCCGGTCATGTTCGCGAGCGCCAGCGAGCAGGCGGACGTGCTCTCGTCGGCCGCCTTGCAGGCAACCCCGTGCTCGGCCGCGGCCGCACCGCCCCGCCAGGTGAACACGAAGTCGACCGCGTACTCGGGCAGCACCGCGATGAGCGCCAGCACCGCGACGGCGAGCCCGGCGGACACGTCGACCTGCGCCGCCTCCGCCGCCCAGGCGAGCAGGAAGGCGGACCCGACGATCGCGACCCCGAACACCACCGCCGCGACGGGCGCCGCGGGCTCCCACCCGGAGAGCGCGGCGACGACTCCCGGGAGGGTGGCGGCGAGCGCCAGGAGGCCGGACAGCGGGGGTCTGCGCATGGGAGCGGACTCTACCGCCGCCGCCGCGTTGCCGTCTTGTCGTGGAATCCGCCGAAACGGCGGCGTAACATCCCGTCCGTCGATCGGCCACTTTCGACGGCCGGGGCGGTATGGTCGGGGCCGTGCATCGCGTCGCCTGGGCGCTCGCCGGAGCCGCCGTCGTAGTCTGTGCGCTGTCGGCCGTCCTCGACCGGCCGTGGTCCACCCTGGCCGCGCTCGCGGCCGTCGTCATGCTCGGGGTCGGGCTCGCCCTCGCCTACGTCAACGGGCGGAGCATCCAGGGGCAGTGGGAGCGCAGCGGCGTCAAGGCCGAGTTCGTCGTCGAGCGGGCCGTCGCCGAGTTCAGCGACGACGGGCACACCCGCTTCAGCATCCACGGGCGGGTCGACGGCGGGCCGAGCCGGCGGTACGAGGCCTTCGTGCGCATCCCGGACGCCGGGATCGTCACCGACGGCGCGCGGCTCGCCGCGACCGTCCTGGCGGCCGACCCGGATGCGGTACGCCTCCACCTGCGGCCGGAAGGGTTCGTCGTGCTGCAGGCGCGGTCATAGGCTCGACGCGTGACGACCCGGCGTGGTTCACCCGAACCGTGACGGCGTTCCTGGGCTGACGGGTAGCGTCGGGGCATGATCCGCAGGAGGGTGCTCGTCTCCGGACGGGTGCAGGGGGTGTACTTCAGGGACACGTGCCGCCGCGTCGCGACGGCGGCAGGCGTCGGCGGGTGGGTGCGGAACCTGGCCGACGGCCGCGTGGAGGCGGTCTTCGAGGGCGCCGACGCCGACGTGGCCCGGATGCTGGACTGGGCCGGCCAGGGCCCCCGGTCGGCCGTCGTCACGGACGTCGCCGTGCACGAGGAGCCGCCCGAGGGCCTGACCGGCTTCACAGTGCGTTAGTCGCGCAGCGCGAGCAGCGCCTCGTCGTCGGCGCCCAACAGGGAGCGCAGCCTGGACAGGCCGCGGGCGCTCTGCGACTTCACCGTCGGGACCGACACGCCCAGCAGGTCGGCGACCGTGTCGATGCTCTGGTCCTCCCAGTACCGCAGCACCAGGATCGCCCGGTCGCGGGCCGGGATCCGGCTCAGCGCCTCGATCAGCGTCAGCCGCAGCTCGGGCTGCCCGCCAGGTGCCGGGCCGTCGGCGACCCGGTCGACGACCACCTCGTGGCTGCTGCTGCGGCGCTGGTGGTCGAGGAACACGCGGAGCAGGACCTTGCGGGCGTAGGCGTCCGGCGAGTCCCGGCGGTGGATCCGTCCCCAGTGGACGAACAGCTTGGCCAGGGCCGTCTGGGTCAGGTCCTGCGCGAGGTGCCAGTCCTGGCAGAGCAGGTAGGCGGTGCGGCGCAGCCGGGGCGCCGCAACGCGGGCGTAGTCGACGAACTCACCGTCCACGCTCATGCGATCTCCGGCAGGTTCGGGAACCGCGCCGCGCCCGCGTCCACGATGGACTTCGCGAGCGTCACGTTCCAGCGCGGGTCGAGGGCGATGCCGGCGGCCTGCTGGACGGTGATCACCGGCGGCGCCGGCGGGTTGCGGGTGCCGTCCCAGGCCAGGCAGCCGGCGATGTTCACCTGCACCCGGATGCCGTCGGCCCGGGTGACCTCGACGACGGCGTGCTGGATGCAGTTGTCGTCGAACTGCCGCACCACGATCTCGCCACCCTGCTCGAGCGGCTGCCGGTAGACCACGCCCTCGTCCGGGGCCGGGCAGGCGTCGAGCCCCATCGTCCGGCAGCGCGCGTCCGCCTCCCCGGTGGGTGCGGTACCGCCGGATCCGATCACCTTGGAGACGTTCACGCGCAGCATGCCCTTGCCGTCGCCGGGGTCGAGGTACGTCTGCACGAGCAGGTCGTCGTTGCCGGCGTAGGCGCCGGTCGGGCCCGCCGGCAGCAGGGACAGCAGCAGCTCCAGGACCCCCTCGGGGGTCGCGGCGACCTGCGGCCCGGTGGCCGGCGCGCCGGCCGGCGGCTGCCAGGGCACGAGCTTCGTCGACGGGTCGAACGACTGGTACACCCGCGGCGACACCGTCTGGCCGGTCGGCCCCGCTCCCGGCGCCGCGACCTGGGGGCCGGGCGCGCCGCCGGCGGCGCCGGACGCCACTACCGCGGCGATCGCGACGACGGCGAACACGGCCACGGCCACCCCGCCGGTCTGGAACCGGCGAAAGGCGCGCAGCCGGCGGCCCTGCCGCACCGACGCCCCGACGAGGTCGCCGATGGGCGGCTCTGGCTCGGCGGCCAACTCCTCTGCCAGCCGCGACCGGAACTCCTGGTCCACGTCTCCTGCCTCCCTCTCGTACATCGTTGCCGTCATCTGGAACCACGGGCCCGAACGGCGCCCAAGTCGCTGTGACCTGGGTCACATCGGCGTGTTCCGGTTGCTGTCGAAAATGAAAACCGATACCAACAGGGGGTGAAAACTGCCTTCGTCGGCAAGGGCGGCAGCGGAAAGACCACGCTCGCCGCGCTCTTCGCCAGACACCTGCACGGCCGGCCGCTCCTGGCGATCGACGCCGACATCAACCAGCACCTCGCCGCCGCGCTCGGGGCCGGGCCGGCGGCCGCGCTGCCGGCCCTCGGCGCGCACCTCGCCGAGATCAAGGAGTACCTCCGCGGCGACAACCCGCTGATCGCGTCGGCCGAGACCATGCTGAAGACCACGCCGCCCGGGCCCGGCTCGCGCCTGCTGCGGGTGGACGGGGCCAACCCGATCTACGACCGGCTCGTCACCGGCGTCAACGGCGTGCGGCTCGCGGTCACCGGCCCGTTCGCGACCGAGGACCTCGGCGTCGCCTGCTACCACTCCAAGGTCGGCGCGGTCGAGCTGCTGCTCAACCACCTCGTCGACGGCCCCGGCGAGTACGTCGTGGTCGACATGACGGCCGGCGCCGACTCGTTCGCGTCGGGGCTGTTCACCCGGTTCGACCTGACGTTCCTGGTGTGCGAGCCGACCGTGCGCAGCGTCGGCGTCTACCGGCAGTACGTCGGCCACGCCCGCGACCACGGGGTCGCCGTCGCCGTCGTCGGCAACAAGGTGGAGGACGCCGACGACGTGGCGTTCCTGCGCGCCGAGGTCGGCGACGACCTGCTGTGCTGGATCGGCCGGTCGGGCTTCGTCAAGGCCGCTGAGCGCGGCCGGTTCCGACCGATCGAGGAGCTGGAGCCGCAGAACGCGGCGGCGCTCGGCCGCATGCGGGAGGCCCTCGACGCGCGGCCCAAGGACTGGGCCCGCTACGCGGCGCAGGCCGCCGACTTCCACGTCCGCAACGCCGTCGCCTGGGGCAACGACCGCCTCGGCGCGGACCTGACCGACCAGATCGACCCGCTGTTCACCCTGGCCCGTTGAAAGGAACCACCATGTCGCTCAATGTCCCCACCGCCCTGCTGGAGCGCGCCGAGGCCGGCCCGGTCGACGACGCCGAGTTCGTCGCCTGCGTCCGGGAGTCCCTGCCGTACGCCTGGAGCGTCATCAGCGAGGTCGCGTCAGCGGCCGGCGGCGACGGCCACGCCGAGCACGCCGTGCCCCCGCCGAGCGAGGCCGAGCGCGGGCAGCTGCTGCGCGCCCTGGCCAGCGACGCGATCCGCAAGTCGCTCGAACGGCACTTCGGGGTCGTCCTCGCGTTCCAGAACTGCCACCGCGTCGCGGCGTTCACGCCGGATCAGACCACGACCGAGCGGTACCGCGCCTTCACCTCCGTGCGCGGCCAGCTGCTGAACCAGTCCCCGGAGCTGCGCGACTGCTGAGGCCGACTGCCAAGGCCGGCCTAGATCGCGATCCAGGTGGCCCGGGCGGTGGCCAGGCGGTCGCCGCCCGGACCGTACACAGTGGACAGGACGTCGGCCTTGCGGCCCTCGCCGCCGACGTGGCGGCCGAGCACCACGCAGTCGTCGCCGGCCGACGGCAGGGCGTCGACCCAGACCGCCAGGCGGCCCAGCACGTACGGGCGGCCCTCGCTGATCACCGACCAGCCGCCGGGGCAGTCGAGCGCGGCCCACAGCGTCACGGGGCCGGGCTCCCCGGGCCCGTCGGCCACGGTCCACGGCGCGGCGACCCGGCCGTCGCCGACCGGGCCGGGGAAGATGCCCATGCCGTCGCCCCGCGCGTGGCCGCAGACGTAGCAGGTCGGGAACGGGTGGTCGGTGAAGCCCGGGTACGCCTTCGCGGCCTCGGCGGCCTCGTCCGGCGACACCGGCGGTACCGCTGATGGAGCCGGCTCGTCGAGGTGGCGCGCCTCGGCGATCACCGTCTCGCCGTCGAGCGCGCGCACGACCGGGCCGTCGTGGCTGAGGCGGAACTCCACGCCGAGCGGCGGCGGCTTGCGCAGCGTCACCTCGGCCGGGCCGGTGCCGAGCTCGGCGGCGAGCAGGCCGGCCGAGTAGCCGCCGTTGCCGGAGCCGGGCGGGCCGTTGAAGCGCGCGCCGATGATCATCCTGCCTCCTCGAAGCTGTCCTGCGAACGATACGCTGCGCCGATGACCGACTTCCCCCGCTTCACCGTGCCCGGGCAGGTCGCGCTGGTCACCGGGGCGGCCCGCGGGCTCGGCCGGGCCGTCGCGCTGACCCTCGCCGAGGCCGGCGCCGACGTGGCGATCGGCCTGCGCGACCGGACCGCCGACGCCGGCCTGGCCGAGGAGATCGCCGCGCTGGGCCGGCGGGTGCTGCCGCTGCAGATGGACATGACGCGGACCGACGAGGTGCGCGCCGGGGTCGACGCGGTGGTGGCCGAGTTCGGGCGGCTCGACATCCTGGTCAACAACGCCGGCATCGCGCCCGGCAACCCGGCCGAGGACGTCGTCGAGGAGGACTTCGACCACACGCTCGCGGTCAACCTGAAGGGCACGTTCTTCGCCAGCCAGGCGGCCGGGCGGGTGATGATCCGGCAGCGGTACGGGCGGATCGTGAACGTCGGCTCGCAGGCCGGCGCGGTCGCCCTGCCCGGCGAGGCGGTCTACTGCATGACCAAGGCCGCGATCGCGCACCTCACGAAGTGCCTGGCGGTCGAGTGGGGGCCGCACGGCATCACCGTCAACGCGGTGGCGCCCACGTTCGTGCACACGCCCGGCACGCAGGAGTACCTCGCCGACCCCGCCCACCGGGCCGACGTGGTCGAGCGCATCGCCGCGCTGCACCGCATCGGCGAGCCGATGGAGGTGGCCGGCGCGGTGCTGTTCCTGGTCTCGCCGGCCGCGTCGCTGGTCACCGGCGAGGTGATGCTCATCGACGGCGGCTGGACGGCACGCTGATCGTTTGCCGCAGACCTGGCTGATCGCCCGACCCGGTCCGACCCCGCGGGCCATGTGCGGGGCCCCTCGGCGGTGCTATGAACGGCGGATGCTGCCCGGTGGCATGATGCCCGTCACCCAGCTCGTCGCGATGATCCGCAGCTCACCGCCCAAGTCGGCGGCGGGGCTGCTGATGGCCATGCCGGCCGAACGGCTGCCGGTGGTGACCGCGGCGATGCGCCCCGCCGACGTGGCCCGGCTGGTCCCGGCGCTCCGCCCCGAGTCGCAGCGCCAGCTCGTCCACGCCCTCGGCCCCGACCACCTCTTCGAGGTGATTCGCACGGTACCGCTGGAGCAGGCCACCGCCCTGCTCGCGCTCGTGCCGCCCGAGCGCCTGGCGCCGGTCGTCGCCGGCCTGTCCGACAGCGCGCTCGCCGCCCTCCTCGGCAGCCTGCCGGCGGCGGAGCGCCAGCGGATCGAGTCGGTCGCCGACCCGCGCCGCGAGCACCGGGTGCTCGGCCTGGCCTACGGCGACGCGATCGCCCGCGCCCTCGTGCGCGGCAACCTGGAGGTGACCGCCGAGCGGGACACGCTGCTCATCACCAAGGCGCGCTGGCGGGTCGCGGTCGCCGCCCGGCACGGCGACGACGGGCGGGTCGCGGTGCGCGACGCCGAGGACACCGCCTACCGGTGCCGGGCGACGGGGGCGCTCGCGGTGACGGACGTGCCGGCCGCGGACGACGTGCTGCGGTACTGCCGGGAGGCCCGCGAGGACGGCCGGCCGCTGTCGGCGGTGACCTGGGTGGACGAGCGGCACGACGGGAACCTGATCCGGTCGGTGGTCAGCCTGTTCCAGTAGCCCCCGGTGCCTGGCTTCCCGGCGTGATGAGGCCGCTCTCGTAGGCGAAGGCCACCGCCTGCACGCGGTCGCGCAGGTCGAGCTTGGTGAGCATCCGGGACACGTACGTCTTCACCGTGGCCTCGCCGAGGTACAGCTCGGCGGCGATCTCGGCGTTCGACCGCCCCCGCGCGACCAGCCGCAGCACGTCGACCTCGCGCTCGGTGAGATCCTTGAGCCGCTCGGCGGCGCGCGGGTCGGCCCCGGGCGCGGCCGCGAACGACTCGATGACCCGCAGCGTGACGGCAGGGTCGAGCAGCGCCTGCCCGGCCGCCACCGTGCGCACGGCGTGCACCAGCTGCTCGGGCGGGGCCACCTTCAGCAGGAAACCGCTGACGCCGGCCCTCAGCGCCTGCTGTACCGCGGCATCCTCGTCGAACGTGGTCAGGATGACGACCTTGGCCGGCGACTCGGCCAGGATCTGCCGGGCCGCGGTGATCCCGTCGGCGCGGGGCATCCGCACGTCCATGAGGACCACGTCGGGGCTGGTGCGGCGGACCTCGTCGCGGGCCTGGACGCCGTCGGCCGCCTCCCCGACGACCTCGATGTCGGGCTGGTGGTCGAGCAGCATGCGCAGCCCGGCCCGGATCATCGCCTCGTCGTCCGCGATGACGACCCGGATCACCGCTGACCTCCCGGGGTGGGGAACACGGCACGGACGCTGAAGCCGCCGCCCTCGGCCGGGTTCACGTCGAGCGACCCGCCGAAGACCGCGACCCGCTCGCGCATGCCGGCCAGCCCGTGCCCCGCCTGACCGCGTTCCTGCCGGGGTCCCGGCGCGTTCTCCACCGCGATCGTCGTTTCGGTCGCTGTCACGGTGACCTTGACCGTGGTCGTGACCGGGCCGGCGTGCTTCAGCACGTTGGTGAGGGCCTCCTGGAGTACGCGGTACGCGTTGATGTCGACGGCTCGGGGCACCCTCGTGAGGTCGCCGTCGATCGTCAGGTCCACCGGGAGGCCGGCCGCGCGGACGTCGTCGACGAGGTCCCGGGCGCGCGCCAGGGACGGCTGCGGCGCGCTCACCGGCTCGCGCAGGACGCCGACGAGCGCGCGCAGCTCCTGCACCGACTCGCGGCCCAGGCGTTCGACGCCGACCAGCATCTCGGCCTGCGGGGTGCCGGCCGGCAGCGTCGCCCGCACCGCGCCGAGCTGCAGGACCATCACGCTGATCGAGTGTGCCACCGCGTCGTGCATGTCGCGGGCGATCCGCTGCCGCTCCTCGGCGACGACGGCCGCCTCGCGGGCCTCGCGCTCCGCCTCGACGGCCTGCGCCAGGCGGGCCATGAGGTCGGCCCGGTCGCGCAGCCGGCGGGCGAGCAGCCCGACGCCCCAGGCGCCCCAGCACAGCACCCCGAAGAACAGGTTCTCCCAGGCCATGGCGCCGAGGCCGGCCACCGTCGAGCCGGCCGCGCGGCCGGCGACCCAGGTGCCGAGGCTGGCCATGAGCTGGGCGGCGAGCGGTGCCGGCCAGGAGCCCCGGAGTTTCCGGTACCCCGCCCAGCCCGGAGCCAGGAAGAACCCGAACACGGCGGCGCCGGTCGGGCCGTTGAGCCCGCCGACGACGGCGATCGGGAACGCCAGCGCGACGACCGCGCTGCCCACGACCGGGAACCAGCCGGCGAGCACCGCGCCGCCGACGACCGCGGCGAGGGCGGCGGCCGGCGCGGCGGGCGCCGCGGCGAACCCGCTGTCGAGGACGATCTCGACGACCCCGATCACCGCCAGCAGCGCCGCCGTCGCCCAGGGAACGATCATGCGGGACATGGTTGGAATGTAGGCGGCCCGGGTTGACCGGCGGGTCGCCCATACGACGGACAGCGTGACGCCGTCACGTCCGCCGCGCGACGGACGCGCATCGAGACGCGCGCAGGCAGCGCCGGGGGTGCCCGTTTCCATAGCGTTCCTGGCATGACGGTTACCGAAACTCCTCCCGCCTCGCGGGTCTTCTCCTACGCCGCCGGTATCGCGCTCGTCGTGGGTGCCGTGTCCTTCTTCGCCGGGCTGGCGACCTCGCCGCCGCAGGCCGCCGACGACAAGGCCGCGTACCTCCAGTCGCTGGCCGCCGACCCGTTCCAGACCCAGCTCTCGGCGCTGCTCCTGCACTACGGCAACCTGCTGATGGGCGCCGGCCTGCTCGCCCTGCCGTTCCTGGTCCGCGGCCGCAAGGGCTTCGCCCTCACCGCCGTCGGCGCGCTGCTGGGCGCCCTGACCCTGCTGGAGATGTCCGGCGCGCTGCTGTCGGACTGGTTCCACATGGAGATCGGCCGCAACCTGCCGGCGGACCAGGCCGTCGCGCTGTCCGACAAGGTCCTCGCGCACCCGGCGCAGCAGCTGGCGTTCAGCCCCGGGCCGCTGGTGTCGCTCGCGCTGCTGCTGACGTTCGCGGGGCTGGCCCGGGCCGGCGTGCTGGGCTGGTGGACGGTGCCGGCGATCGTGGCGGGGTACGCGGGTCTGCTGCTCCTGCCGTACGACACCCCCATCCTCCCCGCCGTCGGCACCATCCCGATGCTGGCGGTGCTGGTCACGGCCGGTCTCCGCACGTTCGCCCGGGCCCGGCTGCGCCCGGTGGTAGCGATCGCGTAGCCCGCTGCGGCAGTCTGACGCACGACGATCAGCCTTGATGCATCGCGCCTGATGCATCAAGGCTGATCCGTCGTTTCGTATTTATAGGGGTGGTTTCATTAAGTAACCACCCATTTATTATATTAATTAA
>NZ_JBEXCY010000068.1:0-51500 GCF_040605515.1 Dactylosporangium sp. NPDC005572
CTCACCCACTCGCTGGAGGTCGCCCAGATCGGCCGGGAGATGGGCGCCCGGCTCGGCTGCGACCCGGACGTCGTCGACACCGCCGGCCTCGCCCACGACCTGGGGCACCCGCCGTTCGGGCACAACGGCGAGGACGCGCTCGACGCCGTCTCGGGGGCGTGCGGCGGGTTCGAGGGCAACGCGCAGACCCTGCGGGTGCTCACCCGCCTGGAGGCCAAGGTGATGGCCCCCGACGGCAGCTCGGCCGGGCTCAACCTCACCCGGGCGGCGCTCGACGCCGTCTCGAAGTACCCGTGGCCGCGCGGCCCGGAGTCCCGCAAGTTCGGCGTGTACCCCGACGACCGCGCCGTCTTCGACTGGCTGCGCGCCGGCGTGCCTGGTGAGCGCCGGCGCTGCCTGGAGGCCCAGGTCATGGACTGGGCCGACGACGTCGCCTACTCGGTGCACGACCTGGAGGACGGCATCCACGGCGGGTACGTGCACCTGGCGCCGCTGCGCGACGACGCCGGCGAGCGGGCCGCGCTCTGCGCCGACGTCGCCGCCGCGTACTCCCACGAGACGGCCGACGACCTGGGGCTGGTCCTGGTCGACCTGCTCGCCGACCCGGTGTTCGCGCCGCTCGGCGACTACGACGGCAGCCACGCGGCGCAGGTCGCGCTGAAGCGGATGACCAGCGTGCTGACCGGCCGGTTCGCCGCCGCCGCGGTGGCCGCGACCCGGGCCGTGCACGGCGACGGGCCGCTGCGCCGCTACGCGGCCGACCTCGTCGTGCCGCCGCTGGTCCGGGCGCACTGTGCGCTGCTCAAGGGGATCGCGCTGCGGTACGTGATGCGCCGCCCGGGGTCCGCTCGGCGCTACGCCGACGAGGTCGCCGTCCTGCAGGAGCTGGTGGCGGCGCTGCTGGACCGCGCGCCGGACGGCCTCGACCCCGTCTTCGCCCCGATGTGGCGGGCCGCCCCCGACGACGCGGCGCGGCTGCGGGTGGTGATCGACCAGGTGGCCAGCCTGACGGATCCGGCAGCGCTGGCATGGCACGAGCGATTGCGGAAGGCTGGTAGGCATGGCTGACGAGCGGACGTTTGTGATCGTGGGAGCGAGCCTCGCCGGGGCGAAGGCCGCCGAGACGCTGCGCGCCGAGGGCTTCACCGGCGCGGTGCTGCTGATCGGCGAGGAGACGGAGCCGCCGTACGAGCGGCCGCCACTGTCGAAGGGCTACCTGCTGGGCTCCGAGGAGGCGCGCGAGAAGGCCTTCGTCCACCCGTTGCCGTGGTACGGCGAGCACAACGTCGACCTCCGCCTCGCCACCCGGGTCACCCACCTGGACCCGGTCGCCCACACGGTCACCCTCGACGGCGTGGACCCGGTGCGGTACGACAAACTCCTGCTCACCACCGGCTCCCGGGTCCGCACCCTGCCCGTCCCCGGCGCCGAGCTGACCGGCGTGCGCTACCTGCGCACCGTGGACGAGTCCGACGCGCTGCTCGCCCACCTGCGCGTCGCGAGCAACGTCGTCGTCGTGGGCGCCGGCTGGATCGGCCTGGAGACCGCCGCCGCGGCCCGCAAGCACGGCGCCACCGTCACCGTGGTCGAGCAGGCGTCCCTGCCGCTCCAGCGGGTCCTCGGCGACGAGGTCGCGACGGTGTTCGCCGACCTGCACCGGGCCAACGGCGTCGACTTCCGCTTCGGTACCTCGGTGTCGTCGTTCGACGGCGCCGGCACGCTGTCGTCGGTGACCCTGACCGACGGCACGGTCCTGCCCGCGGACGTCGCGATCGTCGGCGTCGGCATCCAGCCCAACACCGAGTTGGCCGTCGACGGCGGCCTGGAGGTCGACAACGGCATCCTGGTCGACGCCGGCCTGCGCACCTCCGACCCGGACATCTACGCCGCCGGCGACGTGGTGAACCTGGAGCACCCGTGGCTGGGCCGCCGCATCCGCGTCGAGCACTGGGCCAACGCCCTGAACGGCGGCAAGGCGGCCGGCAAGGCCCTGCTGGGCGAGCCGGTCGTCTTCGACCGCGTCCCGTACTTCTTCTCCGACCAGTACGACCTGGGCATGGAGTACTCCGGCTTCGCCGAGCCGGGCGGCTACGACCGCGTGGTCTTCCGCGGCGACGTGGCGGCCCGGGAGTTCGTCGCCTTCTGGGTCAGGGAGGGCCGCGTCCTGGCCGGCATGAACGTCAACGTGTGGGACGTGACGGACGACATCCAGCAGCTGGTCCGCGCCGGCTACGCGGGCCGATCGGTCGACCTGGCCCGCCTGGCCGACCCGGACGTCCCGCTGGGGGACCTGCTCGGCTGAGGATTGCCAAATCACCGTCGGGCGGACGACCGTTGCTCCCGTCGGACACCGCTCGTGGGCCCGGGACATCCGTCCCGGGCCCACGGACGCTGCCAGCGCCGTCGTCCCAAGGACCCGCGGGCGGGCCGCCGTCGGGACGCTTCCTCGTCGGAGTCCCTCAGCCCGGCGGCGCGGGATGCCGCAGCGGCGGCACCGTCGCGGACGACCGGCGGTGGGCCTGCAGCAGGCGCTCCGCCAGGACCCGCAGCTCGGTGATCAGCTCGGGTGGTTCCAGGACCGTGAAGTCGTGGTCCAGCAGGGCCAGGCGGGTGGCGAGGAACGTCAGCGAGTCGGCGCCCGCGGTCAGCAGGCAGCGGTCCCGGTCGACGGCCTCGACGACCGCGATGGTGGCGGGGACGAGCTCGGCGACCGCCGCGGCGGGGGCGTGCACGAGGACGCGGGCGCGGTGGCGGTACACCGACGTCGTGATCGAGTCGGCGACGAACGCGGCGGCGTCGGGCGCGTCGCGGGGCGGGCAGCGTGGGCCCGGGGCCGGCCGGCCGGCGATCCGGTCGACGCGGAACGTGCGCCAGTCGTCGCCGGCGTAGGCCACCAGGTACCACCGGCGGCCCGCGTGGACCAGGCGGTGCGGCTCGACGTCGCGGGTGCTGCGCCGGCCGTCGTGGCGGCGGTACTCGAACGTGAGCCGGTGCCGGCTGTGGCACGCCTCCGCGATCACGGCCAGCACCTCGGGGTCGACCGTGGGGGCCGGGCCGCCGAGCGGCACCGTGGCCTGGCGCAGCGCGGCCGCCCGCTCGCGCAGCCGGGCCGGCAGGATGCGCTCCAGCTTCGCCAGCGCCCGCAGCGACGTCTCCGCGATGCCCGTCATGCTCGTCGAGGTGCGCAGGCTCAGCACCACCGCGACGGCCTCGTCGTCGTCGAGCAGCAGCGGCGGCAGGACCGAGCCGGCGCCGAGTCGGTAGCCGCCGGCCACGCCCGGGCTGGCCTCGACCGGGTACCCCAGCTCGCGCAGCCGCGCCACGTCGCGCCGCAGCGTCCGCACCGTGACCTGGAGCCGCTCGGCCAGCTCGGCGCCCGGCCACTCGGGCCTGCCCTGCAGGATCGACAGCAGGCGCAGCAGCCGGGCCGACGTGTCGAGCATGGAACCGATTCTGCCCGCCATTGAGGACCGAACCTGTCCGCGATTGCGGTTAGCGTGAGGTCATGGCATTCGAGTTTCAGGTCACCCAGGACAGCACCGACCCGCACCCGCTCGCCGACTGGTGGGCCGAGACCCTGGGCTGGGAGGTCGAGCCGCAGGACGAGGCGTTCATCCGGCGGATGGTCAGCGAGGGGCACGCCACCGAGGACGAGACCACGACCCACCACGGGAGGCTCGTGTGGAAGGCCGGCGCCGCGATCCGCCACCCCGACCGGCCGCGGGTGCTGTTCCAGTGGGTGCCCGAGGAGAAGACGACCAAGAACCGGATGCACCTCGACCTGCGGGTCGGCGACGAGGACCTCGACGCCGTGGTGCGGCAGCTGGTCGACCGGGGCGCGACGTTCGTGCACCACCGCTCGCAGGGGCCGCACACCTGGAGCACGCTCACCGACCCGCAGGGCAACGAGTTCTGCGTGTCCCGCTGAGCGCGACCCGCGACGCCACCGCGAGCAGCGCCACGGCCAGGGCGAAGAGCAGCCAGACCCGGTCCAGCGCGGTGGCGGCCGCCGCGAGCAGGGGGCCCGCCCACATGCCCGAGGTCATGGCGACGGTGAGGGCGGCGTTGTACCGCCCGCGCAGCGCGTCCGGCGCCAGCGCGTTCACCATCGACGGCAGCGCGCCCGACAGGAACAGCTCCCCGATGCCCATGAGCCCGGCCGCCAGGGGCAGCGCCACCCACCCGCGCAGCACGACGCACAGCAGCCAGCCGGCCGACCACACGGTCGCGGCCACGGCGACGAGCTGCGGCGGGCGCAGACGCTCGGCGGCGCGCAGCGCGACCGGCAGGCCGGCGACGATGACCAGGCAGTTGACCACGCTCGCCCACGGCATCAGGCCCGGGTCGCCGGACCGGACCGCCACCACCGGCAGGCCGGCGTTGTAGACGCCGTAGCCGGCGGCGGCAGTCAGGGCGGCGACCAGCAGCACGCGAAGGAGGGCCCGGTCGCGCGCCACCGCCCGGTAGCCGCCGGACCTGGGCGCCGGCGCGTCCGGCGGCGGCGCGGGCGACCTCGCCGCCCACACGCACGCCACGGCGACGCCGCAGGTGGCGGCCGCGACCCACCACAGGGTCCCGGTGACGCCGACGACCGCGCCGACCGCCGCGCCCGCACCCATGCCGGCGTTGAAGAGGGCGTACTGGAGGGTGAACGCCCGGCTCCGGGCCTCCTCGGGCACCAGGGCAGCGATCAGCGCCGAGTACGCCGGCAGCGCCACCGACCAGCCGAAGCCGACCGCGGCAACCGCGACGCCGAGCAGCACGGGGTGCCCGGCGGTGGCGACGAGGGCCAGGCCGCCGATGGTGGCGACGAGGCCGGCGGTCATCGCGCGGTGGCCGCCGACCCGGTCGGCGAGGGCGCCGCTGAGCCAGTTGCCCGGAAAGCTGGCCAGCGCCGGCAGGGACGTCATGGCGGCGGCGGTCGCCAGCGGGACGCCTTTCCCGGTGTGCAGGAGGATCACGAGGTACGGCTGGGTGAGCCCGATCCCGATCGCCGACACCGCGTCTCCGCACAGCAGCAGCCGCAGCCGGACGGGGAGTGCGCTCATGCGGGGAGTCTGGGGCGCGGCTCTGGGCAACGACTTGCGTCCGGTCTCCAAGTGCGCCGCAAGTGCCGGCCAAGCGCCCCGGCCCACGCTCCTGAGGCCGACACTCGAGAGGAGCACAACGATGAACCGTCCTGCAGCCGAAACCACCACCGTCGTCCGCACCAAGGTGCGCGACAGCGGCCTGGCCACCAACCACAGCCAGGCCGCCGCGGGTGGCCTGGCCACGAACCACAGCCAGGCCGTGGCCCGGCTGGGCTGAGCGGGCGGGCGGCGGAGGCGGCCATGGACCCCGTCGACGAGGCGGTCGCGCTGCACGAGCAGGCACTGTCCATGTGGGACGACCACCGCTACCCGCAGACCGCGGACCTGTGCCGGCGTGCCCTCGACCTGCTCGAGGCGCACGCCGGCGCATACGCGGGCTCGGCCGACGTCGCCAACGTGCTGACCCTGCTCGGCAGCGCCGAGGACGAGCTGGGCCGCCACGGGCCGGCCGAGGCCCGCCACCGCCGGGCCGTGGCGCTCATGTCCGCCCTGCCGGCCTCGGCGACGCGGACCGGCGACCTGCTGCGCCTGCGCGTCCAGGCGGAGGTCGGCCTGGCCGGCTGCCTGCGCCGCCAGGGCCGCTACGCCGAGGCCGAGCGGGTGTACCGCACCGCGCTCGCCACCGCGGCCCCCCGGTGGTCCGAGCTGGAGCTGGTCCCCATCCGCAACGAGCTGGGCATCCTGTACAAGTACGCGGGCCGCCTGGACGAGGCCCAGGCCTGCTACGAGGCGGCGCTGCGGGCGGTCCCCGACCCCGGCCACCCCGCGCTGGCCGCCGTCTGGCACAACCTGGCCGGGCTGGCGCACAGCCGTGGCGCACCGGTGGAGGGCGAGGCGTACGCCCGCCGCTCGCTGGCCCTGCACCGCGCCGCGTACCCGCCGGACCACCCGGCCGTCGTCGCCGACGAGGCCCACCTGGGCGCGCTGCTGCAGGCCGCCGGCCGCCCGGACGAGGCCGAGCCCCTGCTGCGCCGGGCGATCGACTACTTCACCGCCCGCCACGGGCCCGACCACGTCGACGTCCTGACCGCGGTGCACAACCTCGCGGCGGTGCACGCCGACCGGGGCGCACGGGCCGAGGCCGAGCGGCTGTACCACCGCGCGCTGGCCGGCAAGCGCCGCGCGTTCGGCCCGGACCACCCCGAGGTGGCGCTGACGCTGAACAACCTGGCCGCCCTGTCGGCCGACCCCGCCGAGGCCCGCGCCCTCGCCACGGAGGCCCACCGCATCCTGGAGCCGCGCGTCACGCCGGACCACCCGGTCCTGCGCTCCCTGACGACGTACCTGGGGGCCGCCGCCTGACGTCCAGCGGTTCGGGGTCACCGGGCGCCGGGGGTCACCAGGCCCGTCTCGTAGGCCAGCACGATGGCCTGGGCCCGGTCGCGCAGGGACAGCTTCGACAGGATCCGGGCCACATGCGTCTTCACCGTGGCGTCGCTCAGGTGGAGGCGCCCGGCCAGCTCGGCGTTGCTCAGGCCGCGGGCCAGGAGGCGGAGCACCTCCAGCTCGCGCGGGGTGAGGCACGACAGGTCGCGGTGGACCGTGGCCGGCTCGCCGGTCGCGTAGCGCTCGATCAGGCGGCGGGTGATCGCCGGGGCCAGCAGCGCGTCGCCCGCGCGGACCAGGCGCACCGCCGCCACCAGGTGCTCCGGGCTCACGTCCTTGAGCAGGAAGCCGCTCGCGCCCGCCGACAGGGCCGCGTAGACGTAGCGGTCCAGGTCGAACGTGGTCAGGATGATGACCCGCGGCGACGTGTCCGACGGCGCGGACAGGATGCGGCGGGTCGCCTCCAGGCCGTCCATCTCGGGCATCCGGACGTCCATCAGCACCACGTCCGGGGTGGTGCGGCGGACCGCCTCGACAGCCTCCGCGCCGTTCGCGGCCTCGGCGACGACCGAGATGCCGTCGGCGGTCAGGATCATGCGGAAGCCCGTGCGCACCAGGGCCTGGTCGTCGGCGATGACGACCCGGGGCGGCGCGGTCACTGGGCCTCCAGGGGGAGCTCGGCGAGGACCCGGAAGCCGCCCGTCGGGCGCGGTCCCGCCGTCAACGTACCGCCGTAGACCGCGAGCCGTTCGCGCAGGCCCGCCAGCCCGCGGCCGCTGCCGCGGGCGCCCGTCGGGACCCCGCCCGTGTCGGTGACCTCGACGCGCAGCGCGCCGCCCGCCGCCACCGTGACCGAGACGGCCGCGGACGCGCCGGCCGCGTGGCGCATGACGTTGGTGAGGGCCTCCTGCACGACCCGGTACGCGGCCAGGTCGACCCCCGGCGGCAGGCCGTCGACCGGGGACACGTCCAGCGTCACCGCAACGCCCGCCGAGCGGACCCGGTCGACCAGCGCGGGCAGGCCGGCGAGCGAGGGCTGGGGCGCCAGGTCCAGGCCGTCGTCGTCGACCGTGAGCAGGCCGATCACCTGCCGCAGCTCGGTCATCGCGGCCCGGCCGCCGGCCTCGACGGCCAGCAGCGCCTCCTTCGCCAGCGCCGGGTCGGCGTCGAGCACCTTGCGGGCCGCGCCGGCCTGCACGACCATCACGCTCACGTTGTGGCTCACCACGTCGTGCAGCTCGCGGGCCAGCCGGGCCCGTTCGAGGTCGGTGGCCAGGCGGGCCGCCTCGTGGGCGCGCTGCCGCCAGACGTGGATCGCGTTGGCGGCCAGGCCGACCGAGGAGAGCAGCAGGAACGTCACCACCCCGGACGGCAGGCCGGGCAGCGTGGTGCTGCTGCCGGTGATCACCAGGATGCCGGCGACGACCACGCTGACGAGCGCGAGGTTGCGGTACCGGCTGTACATCGGCGCGCTGTACGCGGCCACCACGGAGGCGACGACGGTCCAGGTCGGGTCGCCGCTCTCGGTGTAGATGCGCATTGCGGCCAGGGCGATGATCCAGAACGACGCGAGCGGGAAGCGGCGGCGGGTCGCCAGCGGCAGCGCGGACGCCGCCGCGATCAGGGGCAGCCGCCAGTCGTGCGGCTCCACGGGCGGCTCCCCGAACGGGGGCAGCGGTGGCGCGTCCGGGAACAGGTCGATCGGCATCGGCTCGTGGGCCTGCTCGGCCACGCCGTTGACGGCGCCGATCGTCAGCAGCACGGCGAGGATGAGGTCGGCGGCCCACGCCCAGGCGGACAGGCGCGGCGGCTCGCCGGTCGTCCGCCGCAGCCAGGCGATCGCGGCCCACCACCGCCGCCGGATCGCTTCCATCGCACCAGTGTGGCAAGTGCGCCCACGGGCGCGCGTCCCGACGGATGCGTACATCGCAGTGATGACGCAGACCGCTACCGCGGCCGACGCGCGCCGCGGGGTCCCGTCGATACGGTCCGTCACCATGACGGCAGTCGACAGGGCACTCATCGAGTGCGCAGGCGTGACCAAGCGGTACGACAACGGCACCCCGGCACTCGCCGGGCTCGACCTGCGGGTGCGCGCCGGCGAGGCGCTCGCCGTGCTGGGACCGTCCGGCAGCGGCAAGTCCACGCTGCTCAACCTGGTCGCCGGGCTGGACCGGCCGAGCGCGGGCACGGTGACGGTCGACGGCGTGCGGGTCGACCGGCTCGGCGAGGCGGCGTCGGCGCGGTACCGGCGCGAGCGGATCGGCATGATCTTCCAGTTCTTCAACCTCCTCGACGACCTCACTGTGCTCGACAACGTGCTGCTGCCGGCCCAGCTGGCCCGCACGCCCCGGGCCGAGGCGCGGACGCGGGCGCTGGAGCTGCTGCGGTACCTCGGCATCGAGCGATTTCGGGAGACGTATCCCGGCCGGCTGTCCGGCGGCGAGCGGCAGCGGGTCGCGGTGGCCCGCGCGCTCATGAACCGGCCGCCGCTGCTGCTCGCCGACGAGCCGACCGGCGCGCTGGACACCGCCTCCGGCCACGACGTGCGCAAGCTGCTCACCGAGCTCAACCGGGACGGGCAGACGCTGGTGCTGGTCACCCACGACCTGGCGCTGGCCGAGGCGTGCGCCACCCGGACCATCGAGCTGGTCGACGGGGAGGTGGCCCGGTGAAGCGGCTCGTCATCGCGCTGACCACGCTGCTCGCCGTCACCGCGTCGGTGCTCGCGGCCGGGCTGCTCGTGGAGGCGCGCGGGCCGTTCGACCGCGCGTTCGCCCGCCAGCACGGCGCGCACCTCGCCGCCGGGTTCGACGCCGGGAAGGCGACCGCCGACCAGGTCGCCGCGACCGCCCGGGTGACCGGGGTGACCGCCGCCGCGGGGCCGTTCCCGACCGTCAGCGTCCGGCCCCGCACGGTGGTGCCACCGCCGCCCGGCGGGCCCGCGCCCGCCGCCCCGCCCGGGATCGAGCTGCCGCCGGTGACGATCGTCGGGCGGGCCGACCCCGGCGGCGACGTCGACCGCCTGGAGCTCACCGGCGGGCGGTGGGCCACCGGGCCGGGGGAGGTCGTGTGGCTGGCCGGCACCGTGCCGTTCGTGCCGTTCGAGGTGGGCGGGCAGTTCACGGCCGGCGGCACGACGCTCACCGTCGTCGGGTTCGCCCGGTCCGCGGGGCAGTCCGCGCAGGCCTGGGCCACCCCGGCGACGGTCGCCGCGCTGAGCGGCCCGCACGGGTTCCAGATGCTCTACCGGCTGGCGAGCGCCGGGACCGACGCCGACGTCAACGCCGCACGGAAGGCCGTCGAGGCAGCGGTACCGCCGGAAGCCCTCACCAGCGGCGCCTCCTACCTCGCCGTGCAGCGGGTCGCCGAGCGGATGGCGGCGCTCTTCCTGCCCTTCGTGGTCGCCTTCGGCGTGCTCGGCCTCGTGATGTCGGTCCTCGTCATCGGGATCGTGGTCAGCGGCGCCGTCGGCAGCGAGACCCGGCGCATCGGCATCCTCAAGGCGCTCGGGCACACGCCGGCCCAGGTCGCCCGCCGGTACCTCGCCCAGGCCCTGGTCCCGGCGGCAGCGGGAGCGGCGGCCGGCGCGGTGCTGGGCAACCTGGCCGCGGTCCCGGTCCTCACCGACGAGTTCTCCGGCGGGGCGGCGCTCGAGCCGTGGATCTCGGTCGTCGTGCCGCTGGGCGCCCTCGCCGTCGTCGCGGCGACCGCGCTCGCCCCGGCGCTGCGGGCGGCCCGGCTGCGCACCGTCGAGGCGCTCGCCGTCGGGCGCACCCCGGCGGTCGGCCGCGGCCGCGCCGCCCGGCGGCTGCTCGGCCGGCTGCCGCTGCCCCGCCCGGTGACCCTCGGGCTGGCCAACCCGTTCACCCGGCCCGGCCGGTCGGCGACGATCGCCGCCGCGGTCGCGCTCGGCGCGCTCGGCGTCACGTTCGGCGTCGGCCTGGCGCTGTCGGTCGGCGGGATCCAGACTGCGCTCAACCGCCGCGACGCCGGCGACGTCGTCGTGATCGCCGAGCGCCCGGGCGACCCGGCCGCGACGGTGGAGGCCGCAGTGCGGGCCCAGCCGGGGACCGCGCGGTACTTCACCACGACCCGGCTGGAGCTTCCCGTCGCCGGGCTGGCCGGGCCGGTCCAGACGGTGGCGTTCGACGGCGACGCGTCCTGGGCGACGTACGAGATCCTGGACGGCCGCTGGTTCGCGGGGCCGGGCGAGGCGGTCGTGCCGACCGGCTTCCTGACCGCCGCCGGCCTGCGCGTCGGCGACGACGTGGTGGTGGGCGGCACCGCTCGCCTGCGCATCGTGGGGGAGGTGCTCGACCTGCGCTCCGACGGCATCCGGCTGATCACCGACGGGCGCTCACTGGCCGGGCTCGACCTCGTCGAGGGCTTCTCCGAGGTCCACGTCGAGTTGGCCGCCGGCACCGCCCCGCAGGCCTGGGCCGACGCGTTCAACGCCGGGCACGCCCTGTTGCATGCCGAGGTGAACACCGGCGAGCTCAGTGGCACGGTCGTCGCCCTGGACACCATGGCGGGCACGCTGACGCTGCTGCTCGTCGCCGTGGCCGGGCTGGGCGTGCTGAACACGGTCGTGCTCGACACCCGCGAGCGGGTCCACGAGCTCGGCGTGTGCAAGGCCCTGGGCATGGCACCGCGGCAGACGGTCGCGCTCGTGCTGACCTCGGTGGCCGGCATCGGCCTGGTGGCCGGCCTGGCCGGCGTGCCGGCCGGGATCGCGCTGCACGGCGCGGTGCTGCCGGCGATGGGCCGGGCCGCGGGCACCCGCCTCCCGGCGTCCGCGCTCGACGTCTACGGCCCGGCCCTGGTGGCCGCCCTGGCCACGGGCGGCCTGCTCATCGCCCTGGCGGGCGCCCTGCTCCCGGCCGGCTGGGCCGCCCGCACGACCACGGCCCGCGCCCTGCGCACGGAGTGAGCCGGCCGGGCCGTCCTCCCTGCTCCTGTCGGCTGGGCGGCCCGCACGACCACGGCCCGCGCCCTGCGCACGGAGTGCGCCGGCGGATGCTCAGCGGACCTGGTCGCGGCGGCGGGTGAGGTAGGCGCGCTCGGCGGTGTTGCCGGCCAGGCCGATGGCCCGGTCGTAGGCCGCCCGTGCCTCCCCGCCGCGGCCCAGCCGGCGCAGCAGGTGGGCGCGGGTGGCGTGGAAGGCGTGGTAGCCCTCCAGCGGCAGGCCGTCGACCTCCGCCAGGGCTCGCTGCGGGCCGTCGAGCTCGGCGACCGCGACCGCCCGGTTGAGCCGCACGATCGGCGAGGGGTCGAGGCGGGCCAGCTGGTCGTAGAGCGCGAGGACCTGCGACCAGTCGGTGTCGCGGGCGTCGGGGGCGTCGGTGTGGACGGCGTTGATCGCGGCGAGGATCTGGTACCGACCCGGCGCCTGGCCGGTGGCGAGGCGCGCCCGGACCAGGGCGTGGCCCTCGGCGATCAGCTCGCGGTCCCAGGCGCCGCGGTCCTGCTCGTCGAGGGTGACGAGCTCACCGGTCGCCGACACCCGGGCGGCCCGGCGGGCCTCGGTCAGCAGCATGAGTGCCAGGAGCCCGGCGGCCTCGCCGTCGGCGGGCAGCAGGTCGCGGACCAGCCGGGCCAGGCGGATCGCCTCGGCGGTCAGGTCGCCGCGGACCGCCTCCCGCTCGGGGTCCGAGGCCAGGTAGCCCTCGTTGAAGATCAGGTAGAGGACGGCGAGCACCCCGCTCACCCGGGCCGGAAGGTCCTCGCGGAACGGCACGCGGTAGGGGATCCGCGCCGCCTTGATCTTCGCCTTCGCGCGGGTGATCCGCTGGCCCATGGTGCTCTCCTGGACCAGGAACGCGCGGGCGATCTCGGGCACGGTGAGCCCGCCGACCATCCGCAGGGTCAGCGCGATCCGCGCCTCCATGGCGAGCGCGGGGTGGCAGCAGGTGAAGACGAGGCGGAGCCGGTCGTCGTCGATGGCGCCGAGCGGCTCGGCCGGGTCCGCCAGCAGCAGCGCCGCCGCCTGGTGCTTCTCCTCGCGGCGGACCTCGCGCCGGAGCCGGTCGACGGCCTTGCGCTGGGCGGTGGTGGTGAGCCACGCGCCGGGGTTCGGCGGCACGCCGTCGACGGGCCAGCGCTCGACGGCGGTCGCGAACGCCTCGGCCGCCATCTCCTCGGCGATGTCGAGGTCCCCGATGCGCCGGGCCAGGGTCGCGACCACCCGGGCCCACTCCTCACGGTGGGCCCGGGCGATCGCCTCGCCGGCGCCGGTCATGCGCCGGCGGGCGAGGAGAGCGGGTACTGCGCCATCGGGCCATTCTCCACCGAGTGGGCGGGTGCCCGGGACGCGCGCCGCGCAGGAGTAGGGGTTTCCCCACCCCCGGTCGCATGGCTCGCCGTGTGCCGCTGGCGGGCCGGTCCCGGGAGGCTCGACGGCATGACCACGATCGTCGAACTCGTCGCCGTCTCCAAGCACTACCCGGGCGGCCCCACGGCGCTGGACAGCGTCTCGGTGGCCTTCGCCGCCGGCACGTTCACCGCCGTCATGGGGCCGTCCGGGTCGGGCAAGTCGACCCTGCTGCACTGCGCCGCCGCGCTGGACCGCCCGGACGGCGGCCGCGTGCTGCTCGCCGGGCAGGACCTCGCCGGGCTGCGCGAACCGCGGCTCACCGAGGTGCGGCGGCGGCGCGTCGGGTTCGTGTTCCAGCAGTACAACCTGATGGACTCGCTCTCCGTCTGGCACAACGTCCTGCTGCCGCAGCGGCTCGCCGGGGTGCGGCCGGACCGGGGCTGGGCGCGCGAGGTGCTGCGCCGGGTCGGCCTCGCCGACCGTGCGGACGAGCGCCCGGCGCGGCTGTCCGGCGGGCAGCGGCAGCGGGTCGCCCTGGCCCGCGCGCTGGCCGGCCGGCCCGAGGTGATCTTCGCGGACGAGCCGACCGGCGCGCTCGACCTGGCGAGCGGCCGGGAGGTGCTGGCGCTGCTGCGAGAGGCCGTCGACGACCTCGGTACGACGGTCGTCATGGTGACGCACGACCCGGCCGCGGCCGGCTGGGCCGACCGGGTCGTGTTCCTGGCCGACGGGCGGATCGTCGCCGAGCTGGCCGCCCCGACCGCCGAGCTGGTGGCCGCGCACATGACGGCGGTGAGCGCGCGATGATCCGCCTCGCCCTGGGCACGCTGCGCACGCACCGGGCCGCCTGTGCCGGGACGTTCTTCGCGGCGGTACTGGCGGTGGCCCTCCTCTGCGGCGCCGGTCTGCTGCTCGCGTCGGTGCTGACCGCCGCGCCGCCCGCCGACCGGTTCGCCGCCGCGGACGCCGTCGTCTCCGGCGCGCGCGAGGTCACCGTCACCTCCTCCAAGCACAAGAAGAAGGACAAGACCAAGACGAAGACCAAGACCGAGCGACTGACCGGCGCCGGCACCCTGCCGGCCGGCCTGGCCGACCGGCTGCGGACGGTGCCGGGCGTCACCTCGGTCGTGGCCGACACGGCGGCGCCGGTGCGCATCGCGACCCCGGACGGCCGGGCCGTGCTCGGCGCCGACGACGCGCCGGTCGTCGCGCACGGCTGGGCCTCGGCCGCGGTCACGCCCTTCACGCTGCGCTCCGGCCACGCACCCGGCCCCGGCGAGGTGGTGCTGGACGCCGACCTGGCCGCGCGGGCCGGCGACACGCTCGTGCTGACGTCCCGCACCGGCGTCCGTACTGTCCGGGTCGCCGGGGTCGCGGCGCCGGCCGGCCGGGACGCGCTGCCGGCCCAGGGCGCGCTGTTCCTGGCCGACGCGGACGTCGCCGCGGTCACCGGCCTGGCCGGCCCGACAGCGGTGGCGGTGTCCGGCTCCGGCTTCACGCTGCCGGCCGACGCCGGCACGGTGCTGACCGGCGACGAGAAGGTGCGGGCCGACCTGCCGGGCGCGCTGCCCGACTACATCGCCCCGATCTCGATCTTCGGGTTCGTCATCGGGCTCACCGGGTTCGCCGCCGTGTTCGTGCTCACCGGCACCGTGACGCTCGGCGTGCGGCAGCGGCTGCGGGAGCTGGCCCTGCTGCGCACGGCCGGCGCTACGCCCGGCCAGCTGCGCCGGCTGCTCGGCCTGGAGAGCCTGCTGCTCGCCGGGCTGGCCGCGCTCGCCGGCGCCCCGCTGGGCATCCCGTTCGCGGCGCTGGTCGCGGCGCGGTTCCGGGCGCTCGGCGCGGTGCCGGCCCAGTTCGAGGTCCGGGTGAACGTGCTCGTCGTGCTGGGCGCCGTTCTTGTCGGGCTGCTCGTCGCCTACACCGGTGCCCGCCTTGCCGGCCGCCGCGCGGTGCGGATCGCGCCCACCCAGGCCCTGGCCGAGACGGCGGTCGCCCCGTCCGGCGGGGTGCTGACGCGGGTCCTGGCCGCGCTGGTCACCACGGCCGGGGCCGTCGCGGTGCTGACGTTCGTGCCGCTCGGCGGCCCGCTCGGGATGGGGATGAGCTTCGTCGCCACCGCGCTGCTGCTGTGCACGGTCGCCGCGCTCGGGCCGCTCGCGGTCCGGCCGCTCACCGCCGTCGTCTCCCGCGTCCTCGGGGCCGGCGGGGCGACCGGACGGCTGGCCGCCATGATCACCCGGGCCGAGAGCCGGCGGGTCGCCGCCGTCGCCGTGCCGCTCGTGCTGATGTTCGCCCTCAACGCCGTCATGCTGCTCAACGGCGCGCTCCTCACCGACCTGGCCACCGCCGAGCAGGCCGCGCGGACGTCCCCGGCGACCGGGCGGGCGCCGGGCGGGATGCCGCTGGCCGAGGCCCGGCGCGTGGCGACCGCGCCCGGCGTCACCGGCGCGGCGATCACGCTGCCGACGCGGGCGATCGTCGTACGGGACGGCAAGCCGGAGGACTACGCCGCCCAGGGCCTGCTGACGCTGGGGGCCGAGCCGGTCCTCGACCTGGCGGTCACCTCCGGCTCGCTGGCCGGGGACGGCACGTTCGCCGCCAGCGCCTACCTGGCGGACGGCTACGGCTGGCACGTCGGCGACACCGTTCCCGTCTGGCTGGCCGACGGCACCGAGGTACCGCTGCGACTGGCCGCCGTCTACGACCGGGCTCGCGGCTTCGGTGACCTGGTCCTGCCGGCCGAGCTGGTGGCGGCCCACGATGCCGTCGGCCTGACCGGCCCGGTGTGGCTGTGGGGTGGCGGTGCGTCGTTGTCCGGTGCGGTCGTGTCCTCCGACGCCGACCAGCAGGGCGCTTGGGAGTTGATGGTGGTCGTCTCCCTGGGATTCACCGCGATCGCGGTCGTCAACACGTTCGCGATGGCGGCCGCCGGCCGGCGGCGGGAGTTCGCCGACCTGCGGCTGGCCGGGGCGACCGCCGGGCAGCTGCACCGGCTGGCGGCCCGGGAGGCGCTCATCACGGTCGCCGTCGGGCTGCTGCTCGGCGCGCTCGTCACCGGCGTCGTCACCGGGGTGTTCAGCGTCGCGCAGGACGGCACGCTGCGGCTGTTCGCCGACGCCCGCACGTACCTCACCATGCTCGGCACCGTCGGCGGGCTCGGCCTGCTGGCGGGCGTGCTGCCGACCCGGTTCGCCGTCCGGTCCCGTTGATCATGGGTAGCATCGGGCCGGTGCTGCTCCGGACGGTCAAGGCCCTCGCCTACCTGGCCGGCGGCCTCGTCGCCGGGGTCGCCGGCCTGGTGTGGGCGGTGGTGAGCACCCTCGTCACCGCGGTCCTGTCGGTCACCCAGCTCGGCGCCCCGGTGTTCCTCGGCGCCACCTGGGTGACCCGGCGGTTCGCCGGGCTGGAGCGCCGGCGGGCCGGCTGGGTGCTCGGCGCGCCGATCGGCTCGCCGTACGTCCCGGTGCGCGGGCGCAGCCTCCGCGAGCGGGTCCTGGCGACCGCCGCGCAGCCGGCGACCTGGCGGGACCTGGCCTGGCTGATCGCCCTGTTCCCGCTCGGCCTGGCCGGTGGCGTCGCCGCGGTCGTGGTCACCGCGGTCGACCTGGGCGCGATCCTGGCGCCGCTGTGGCTGTGGGCGGTGCCGAACCCGCACGCGCCGTTCCCGGCCCGGCCGCTGATGACGACCGTTCCCGGCCGGTTCGCGCTGGTGGTGCTCGGCCTGGCGGTGCTGCCGCCGGCCGCCTGGTTCGTGCGGTGGCTGGCCGGCCTGGTCGCGGCCGCCGCCCGGGCGCTGCTGGCGCCGGGCCTGCACCGGCGCCTGGTCGAGGAGACCGAGCGGCTGGCCGCGACCCGCCGCCGGGTGGTCGACGCCCAGGCCGCCGAGCTGCGCCGCATCGAGCGCGACCTGCACGACGGCGCGCAGGCCCGGATCGTCGCGGCGGGGATGACCCTCGCCCTGGCCGCCCGCAAGCTGCGCACCGCCGCTTCTGCCGGCCCGTCCGCGGCGGGCCCGTCCGCGGCGGGTGCTTCCGGTGGCGCGGACGTCGGTGCCGATATCGGGCTGGCGCGGCGGCAGCTCGACGAGGCCCTCGCGGAGCTGCGGCGGCTCGTGCGCGGCATCCACCCGCCGATCCTCACCGACCGCGGCCTGCACGCCGCGGTCGCCGCGCTGGCCGGCGACAGCCCGCTCGAGGTGACCGTCGACGGCGACGCCGAGCGGTACCCGGCCGCGGTCGAGTCGGCGGCCTACTTCGTCGTCGCCGAGGGCCTCGCCAACGCCGCCAAGCACGCCGGAGCGAGCCGCTGCACGGTCACCCTGGCCCGGGCCGGCGACGCCGTGCGGGTCCGCGTCACCGACGACGGCCGCGGCGGCGCCGACCCGGCCGGGTCCGGCCTCGACGGGCTGCGGCGGCGGGTCGAGGCCCTCGACGGCACGCTCACCATCGACAGTCCACCGGGCGGCCCGACCGTCCTGCACGCGGAGTTCCCATGCGCATCGTGATCGCCGAAGACCTGCTCCTGCTCCGCGAGGGCATGGTGCGGCTGCTGACCGACACCGGCCACACCGTGGTGGCCGCCGTCGCCGACGCGCCGGGCCTGCTCGCCGCGGTCGCGGAGCACCGGCCCGATCTGTCCATCGTGGACGTCCGGCTCCCGCCCGGGTTCCGCGACGAGGGCCTGCGGGCGGCGCTGGAGCTGCGGGCCGCCGCCCCGGACACGAAGGTGCTCATCGTGTCGCAGTACGTCGAGCGCGCCTACGCCGCCGAGCTGCTCGCCGACGGCCGGGGCGGGGTCGGCTACCTGCTGAAGGACCGGGTCACCGCGCTCGACGACTTCCTCGACGCGATCGAGCGGGTCGCCGCGGGCGGCACCGCCATGGACCCCGAGGTGGTGCGCCAGCTGTTCACCCGCGGCGCCCGCCACCACGGCGTCGGGGCGCTCACCGCCCGCGAGCGCGAGGTGCTCGACCTGATGGCGCAGGGCCTGTCGAACTCGGCGATCTGCGCCGCGCTGTTCCTCGCCCCGGTCTCCGTCGAGAAGCACATCACCGGCATCTTCGGCAAGCTGGACCTCCCGCCCGCCGACGACACCAACCGCCGGGTGCGCGCCGTCCTGGCGTACCTGAACGGCTAGAACTCCTCCCACGTGGCCGGGTCCTGCTTGGGGGAGCGGCCCGAGTCGAGGGCGGTGACCGCGGCCACCTCGTCCGGGCCGAGCGTGAAGCCCTCGACGTCGAGGTTGAGCCGCTGGCGCTCGGCGTTGCCGGAGTGCGGTACCGCCGTGATGCCCCGCTCCAGCAGCCAGCGGAGCACGACCTGGGCGCCGGTGACGCCGTGCCGGGCGGCGATCTCCGTGACCACGCCGTGGTCGAGGATGCCGGTGTTGCGCTCCAGCGGGCTCCAGGCCTGCACGACCGTGCCCCGGTGCTGGACCGCATCGACCATCCCGGTCCGCGCGAACGACGGCGAGACCTGGAGCTGGTCGACCGCCGGCTGGACGCCGGTCGCGGCGACGACCGCGTCGAGGTGCTCGGGCAGGAAGTTCGACACGCCGACCGAGCGGATCAGGCCCTCCTGCTGCAGGCGCACCATCTCCTCGTACGACTGGACGTACTTGCCGACGGCCGGCATTGGCCAGTGGATGAGGTACAGGTCGACGTAGTCGAGGCCGAGGCGGGTCAGCGACGCCTCCAGGGCGGGCCGGGTGGCGGCGCGGCCCTGGTCGCTGCCCCGCAGCTTGGTCGTCACGAAGATTTCGGCGCGGGACAGGCCGCTCTCGCGCAGCGCGGCGCCGACCGCGTCCTCGTTGCCGTACGACGCGGCGGTGTCGATCAAGCGATAGCCGAGGTCCAGCGCTCGCAGTACCGCATCCGTCGCCGCCCGGCCCTTGAGCGGATAGGTGCCGTAACCCAGCGCGGGCATCTCGGCGCCGGAGTTCAGCGTGATCTTCATGGGCTCCACCCTACGAGAGACATTTGCTTCAGGTCGCGTTTGATGCGTCGATGTACTGGTGCAAGGTCAGCCGGACCGGGGTGGGCGCGCGGTGGAGCGAGATCGTGACATGGCGATGGCCGCCATCCGGTCCGTGTACCGGATCACGGGACGCATCAACACCGGTGTCACGCTCGCCGAGACGCTCCAGCTCATCGTCGATGCCGTGGTCGACGGCGTCGGGTTCGGCGTGGCCGTGGTGAACTACCTCCATCCGGACAAGGTGTACGAGGCGGTCGCGATCGCCGGGTCGGACGAGGCACGCGAGACGCTGCTCGGCGTGCGCTACCCGGCGGAGGAGCTCGACGGCTACCTGGAGCGGGCCGAGCGGTGGGGGCAGCTGCGGTACCTCCCGCAGGAGCGGTTCAGCGACGCCATCCCGTCGTGGGTGCCCGCGGAGGTCCCCGGCGCCCCGGAGGCCGACGACGCCTGGCACCCGCTCGACGCCCTGTTCGCGCCGCTGCGGGCCCCCGGCGGCGAGCTGGTCGGCATCCTCGGCGTCGACCTGCCGGCCGACGGGCGCCGGCCCGGCCCGTTCCAGCGCGAGCTGCTGGAGATGCTCGCCGCGCAGGCCGGGATCGCGATCGACAACGCCAACCTGGTCGAGGCCCTGCGCCGCGAGCGCCGGCAGCTCGCCGCCAGCGAGGCCGCGTTCCGGCTCGCCTTCAACAGCGCCGGCACCGGCATGTGCATGATCGGGATGGCATCCGGTGATCCGGACCGCACCCGGCTGAACCGGGTCAACCCCGCCCTGTGCCGGCTCCTCGGGCGGGACGAGGACGTGCTGCTCAGCATGCGGTTCGCCGACCTCATCCACCCCGACGACGTCGACGAGGGCCGCGCGGTCCTGACCGGCGCGTTCGGCGGCGCCGCCATGCACGACTACGAGCTGCGCTGCGTGCGCGGCGACGGCGAGATCGTGTGGGTGTCGGCCACCGTCTCCGTGGTCGCCGGCCCGCCGCCGTTCGCGATCGCCCAGGTGCAGGACATCACCGGCCGGAAGGCGGCCGAGGCCGACCTGGTCCGCCGCGCGTCCCGCGACCCGCTCACCGGCCTGGTGAACCGCGAGGCGCTCGCCGCGCCCCTGGACGCCGCGGTCCACCGGGCGGCCGCCGGCGGGGGGACCGGTGCGCTGCTGTTCTGCGATCTCGACGACTTCAAGGTGGTCAACGACACGTTCGGCCACGACGCCGGCGACGCGGTGCTCGTCGCGGTCGCCCAGCGACTGGTGTCGCTGGTCCGCCCGACCGACACGGTGGCCCGGCTCGGCGGCGACGAGTTCGTGATCCTCACCGGGGACGTCCCCGCCGACGACCTCGCCACGCTCGTCGACCGGGTCGAGCGCGCCGTGTCCGCGCCGATCGGTCACGAAGGTCACGCTCTGCGCGTACGCGTCAGCGTCGGCGTGGCCGTGATCGATGCCACGATTGCCGACGCCGGAGCGGCCCTGCGCGCCGCCGATCGCGCGATGTACCTGGTCAAGGGCCATCGACACGCGTCCGGGGTGACCGGTCGGGTGACCGCGTTCGGTGAGCATGCGGGTGCACCGGGTGGGATCCCGTTGCTGCGGTTGGCCGGGCCGGATAACGCCCAGTAGTGTCGGGTCGTCTGCTCCGGTCGACGGGCGCCGGGTTGGTGCCGCCGGGCAGGCGCCGTCGAGTCGCGATCCGTTCGCGAGCCGGGGACCCAGGTAGTTCTGGGGTGTATCCGCGCGCCGGCCTCCCAGCCGGCCCGTGGTAGGGCGAATCCTCCCGCCCGAACCCGTCAGCTAACCCGGTAGGCGGCCTCGGAAGGAGTTCAGGCTCGTGCGTCAGCATGCTCGTTCAGATGCTTCTCCGACGGCCCTGCGCCGTCCTCCCCTCAGACGGGTGAGCCCCGCCTAGCGGCTCCTGTTTCGCGATTTCGCGCGGCACCTTGCTCCACGGTGCCGTGCCGATGACTCCTGCGCTCATTCGTCTGTTGAGGGAACCGTTTCCGTGAGAGTTCTGCCACGCCAGTTCCATCCACGCCATCGCCGACCCGGGCTGGCCGTCCGGGCCGGCACCGCCTCGATCGCCGCGCTGTCCGTCACCTTGCTGGCGGCCGGCTCCGGCACGTCCACTGTAGACAGTCAGCTCATGGCACTGCCGGCGTACGCCGCCTACGAGGCGCCGCCGACCTCCGTGCCCACCGTCCCGCCGGCCGCACCGCCGGCCCCGGCGACCTCCGCTGCGCCGCCCGCCGCCGCGCCGGCCAAGCCACGGCCGGTCGCCGGCCTCGACCAGCGCCAGATGGACAACGCCGCGACCATCGTGCGCCAGGGCCGCGCCCAGGGCATGCCGCGCCGCGCCCTCGTCGTCGCGGTGGCGACGGCGATGCAGGAGAGCAGCCTGTACAACGTCGCGAGCAAGGCCGTGCCGTCGTCGCTGCGGCTGCCGCACGAGGGCCTGTCGAGCGACCACGACTCGGTCGGCCTGTTCCAGCAGCGGGCCAGCCAGGGCTGGGGCACCGTGCCACAGCTCATGGACCCGGCCCACTCGGCGATGCTGTTCTACGGTGCGCTGTCGCGCGTGCGGGGCTGGGAGCGCATGAGCGTGACGGCCGCGGCCCAGGCGGTCCAGCGGTCGGCCTTTCCGGGCGCCTACCAGAAGCACGCGGCGAAGGCCGAACAGATCGTGGCGGCCCTCTCCTAACCACACCACACCTGCGCCACACCACACCTGCGCCACACACCGCGCTGCGCCACACCGCACCTTCGCCAGACCCGCGTCGGCGCCAGACCTGCGCGATCTTGGAGTTGTGGTCCCGGATTTTATCGCTCATATCTGATATTTCCGGGACCACAACTCCAAGATCGGAACGGCATGTGCTTGCGGCGGGCGGCGGCGGGCGCTCGCGGCGGCGGCGGCGGTAGTAGGCGCTTGCGGTGGGCGCTCGCGACGGTGGGTGGCGCGGGCTACGGCGAGTGGCGGGTGGCCCGGCGGGCCAGGGCCACCAGCTCGGCCACCGCCGAAGCCGACGGGGTGGCCAGGTCCAGGGCGAGCAGCGCCTGCGCCAGGAGGTCGTCGGCCTGCTGGCGGCACCAGGCCCGGGCGCCCGACTGCTCGATGGCCTTCGCCGCCCGCTCCAGGTCGGTGTCCGTGAGCCGGCCCTTGCTCCCCAGCAGCTCCGCGACCTCGGTCGCGCCCGCGGCCAGGGCCGCCGCGACCGGAAGGGAGCGGCGGCGCCGGCGCAGGTCGGCGTAGAGCGGGCGGCCCGTCTCGGCCGGGTCGCCCCAGATGCCGGTGAGGTCCTCGGTGAACTGGACGGCCAGGCCGAGCCGCACGCCGAACAGGCGCAGCTGGTCGACCTGGGCCAGGGTGCCGCCGCCGGCCCGGGCGCCCAGCGCGCACGCGCAGCCGAAGACGGCGCCGGCGCGCTGCTCGACCGAGCTCAGGCAGTCGCGGAGCAGGTCGCTGCCGGCCGTCGGGCCGCCGCCGAGGGCGAGTGCGGTGTGCTGGCCGTGCAGGAGCTGCTGGACGGTGTCGCCGAGGATGCGGACCGTGGTGCTGCCCGCGACCGGGGCGGCGCGGTCGTGTGCCGGCCCGCGGAACTGGCCCGGCGCGACCCGGGCCGGGGTGCCGGTGCCGGCGACGTCGAACGCGAGGGCGAGCAGCGCCTCGGCGCCGAGCGCGGCCCGCTGGGCGCCGAAGACGCTCCAGGCGGTCGGGCGCTTGCGGCGGGACAGGTCGCCGTCGTAGAGGTCGCGGCGGATCGCTGCCCAGTGGTACACGAGCTCGATCATGACCGCCGCGGGCACCGCGTCGTGCGGGTCACCACCCACGGCGTCGGCGCTGACCAGCGTCAGGGCCGAGCGCTCGTGCGCCCCGTTGCCGCGCGGGCCGTCGGACCAGCCGAGCTGGAGCTCCGCGATGGCGCGGGACGGCTCGGGCAGCCGGGCCACCGCGGCGTGCAGGGCCGGGTCCACCAGGAGGCCGGCCCAGCCGAGGACGTCGTCCGCGTTGCGCAACACGATGACCATCAGCCGGCTCGCACCCCTATCGGCTCTCGGTTCGGGACCCGGTCAAGTATGCCGGTGCGGGTGCCCCGCCGTACCGGAAACGGCCGGTGTGGCGCCGGCACTTGTCGCCCGTCCGGTGCGTGTCGCGCGCAGCTCGGCGTGTCGGGGCGACGCGGCGGCATCGTCCACTATGGACCGACAGCGAGCCGCAGCGACGGATCGGGCGGCGACTGTACCGCCGGTGGCCGGTGCCGCAACGCCTCCCACGCGGCCTTCGGCCCGGCGGCGACGTCTCTGGCCGTGTTGTACCAGATCGTCACCCGCTGGCACCCGTCGCAGCGCGCCGGCACCCCGACGGCGTCGACCCCGAGCCGCCGGCACAGGGTGATCGCGCGGTGCAGGTGCAGCTCCTGGCTCACCAGCAGCGCCCGGTCGAGGCCGTACACGTCGTGGGCGCGGCGGCAGGTGTCGTAGGTGTCGAGGCCGAACGGGTCGACGACCACGCGGGACGGGTCGACGCCCTGCCCCATGAGGTACTGCCGCATCACCCGGACCTCGTCGCCGCTGCCCCCGTGGGCGTCGCCCGAGATGAGCAGGGCCTTCACCTTGCCCGAGCGCAGCAGCTCGGCGCCGATGTCGAGGCGGCCCTTCAGGAACGGCATGGGCTGCTCGCCGCCGGGGGCCACCTGGGCGCCGAACACGATCGCGACGTCGGCGCCCGGCGCGTCGGCGATCGTGCTGATCCGGCCCGCCGAGGCCACGCGTATCCACGCGGTCGGTGCCAGGACCAGCGCGGCCAGCACGGCGACGGTGACCAGGGCCCGCCCGGCCAGCCGCCGGCGGCGCTCCCGGCGGGTCTCCCGGCCCGCCGGCAGCGGGCGGCCCCGGCGCACGCGGCGCTCGGCCCGCCCGACCTCGAAGAGGAACCACCCGGGCAGCTCCCGGCCGTCGCGCAGCCTCGCGCGCTCCTCGTCGTTCAGGAAGCCGGTGACGTGGTCGACGGCGACCGAGTAGCGGGCCATCCGGCGTGCGCCGCGGCCGCGGGAGGTGAAGATCAGCCAGGCGCCGAGTGTGGCGACGACCACCAGCCAGCCGAGCGGGCCACGGCCCCGGCTGCGGCGGCGCAGCCGCTGCTCGGCCGCCAGCCAGGCCAGACGGTCGTCGCGCAGCTTGGTCACCCGCGCAGCTTCGCACGGGGCGGCGGCTCGCCGCTGACCCGTGAGTCGTAAATTGTCGGTGCCGCGAGGCAGGATGTATCCCGTCGGATCCGGGGAGGTGGCGAATGGCCGGCAAGATCAAGGACGAGGACATCGCCCTGGTGCGTGAGCGCACGGCGATCGCCGACGTCATCTCCGAGCACGTCACCCTGAAGTCGGCCGGCGGCGGCAACCTCAAGGGGCTGTGCCCGTTCCATGACGAGAAGACCGCCTCGTTCAACGTCTCACCCGCCCGGAACGTGTATTTCTGTCACGGCTGCGGCGCCGGCGGCGACGCGATCAAGTTCCTCATGGACCACGACCACCTCTCGTTCGTGGAGGCGGTCGAGCGGCTCGCCGGGCGGGCCGGCCTCCAGCTGCGCTATGTCGAGGCGGGCGCGGCGCCGATCCGCCAGACCGGGCAGAAGCAGCGGCTCATCGCCGCGCACGGCGAGGCCGCCCGGTTCTACGCCGAGCAGCTCGGCACGCCCGGCGCCCGCGCCGCCCGGGAGTTCCTCGCCGCGCGCGGGTTCACCCGGGAGGCGGCCGAGCGCTACGGCTGCGGGTTCGCCCCCGAGGGGTGGGACCCGCTGACCCGGCACCTGCGCCAGAAGGGCTACACGGCGGCCGAGCTGACCAGCGCCGGGCTGTCCCGCGAGGCGCGCTCCGGCAGCCTGATCGACCGGTTCCGCCGGCGGCTGCTGTGGCCGATCAAGGACATCTCGGGCGAGGTCATCGGCTTCGGCGCGCGGAAGCTGTTCGACGACGACGACGGGCCGAAGTATCTCAACACGCCCGAGACCCCGCTGTACAAGAAATCGCACGTGCTGTATGGGATCGACCACGCGAAGCGGGAGATCGCCAAGCAGAGCCGGGTCGTCATCGTCGAGGGCTACACCGACGTGATGGCCTGCCACCTCGCCGGGGTGCCGGTCGCCGTCGCCACCTGCGGGACCGCGTTCGGCACCGACCACATCTCCGTGCTGCGCCGGCTGCTCATGGACGCCGACGGCTACGGTGGCGAGATCATCTTCACGTTCGACGGCGACGCCGCCGGGCAGAAGGCGGCGCTGCGCGCGTTCGAGGACGACCAGCGGTTCGTGGCCCAGACGTTCATCGCGGTCGGCCCCGACAACATGGACCCGTGCGAGCTGCGCCTGGCCAAGGGCGACGCGGCGGTCCGCGACCTGGTCGCCGACCGGCAGCCGCTGCTCGACTTCGCGCTGCGCTCGGTCATCCAGCGCTTCGACCTCGACCTGGCCGAGGGGCGGGTCGGCGCGCTGAAGGCGACCGCCCCGCTGGTGGCCAAGATCAAGGACCGGACGTTACGCCCGGAGTATGCCCGGAAGCTCTCCGGCGACCTCGGCATGGAGCTGGAGACGGTGCAGCGCGCGGTCAACTCGGCGGCCAAGGGCGTCGTCGACCCGGTCGTCCCGCCGCAGCGGCGCATCCTCGCCCCCGACAGCGCCGAGGCGCTCGTCGAGCGGGAGGCCCTCAAGCTCGCGCTCCAGCAGCCGGTGCTGGCCGGCCCGATGTTCGACGCGGTCGGCGCCGAGACGTATGCCCACCCCACGTACCAGTCGCTGCGCGCCGCGATCGCCGAGGCCGGGGGCGCCTCGTCGGCGTCCGGCGGCGGCGCGGTCTGGATCGAGCAGGTCCGCGAGGCCTGCGTCGACCTGGCCGCGAGCGCCCTGGTCACCGAGCTGGCGGTCGAGCCGCTGCGGCTCGACGGCGACCCCGACCCGCGCTACGTCGAGGCGACGATCATCCGGCTCCAGCTGCCGGCGCTCAACCGCACGATCGCCGACCTCAAGTCGAAGCTGCAGCGGATCAACCCGGTCAGCAACCCCGACGAGCACCTGCGGCTGTTCAGCGAGCTGGTGTCACTGGAGCAGCACGCCCGCGCGCTGCGTGACCGCGGCGCGAGCCGGTGGTGAGGAGCCTTCCGTCATGTTCGGTTTCCTGAAGCGGCGCCGGCTGCCGGCCGGTCGGCAGCCCGGGCTGGCGCCCGACGAGCGCGTCGTGGCCTGGTCCGGCGCGACCGGCGACAACGTCGTCGTGGCCACCAACCTCGGGCTGTGGCTGCCCGGGGCCGGCGAGCGGCTCGGCTGGCACGAGCTGCACAAGGCGACCTGGTCGGGCCGGCAGCTCACGCTGGTCGCGGCCCGGGAGGTGCCGGTCGAGGGCGCCGACTACGTGGTGATGGAGGACCTGCCGCCGCTGGTGCTCACGCTGCTCGACCCCGACCGGGTGCCCGAGCAGGTGCGCGTCCGGGTCAACAGGTCGATCGCGCACACCTCGCACCATCCGCTCGACGGCGAGGCCGGCGTGCGGGTCGTCGGCCGGCGGGTGCCGGGGATCGACGGGCTGCGCTGGACGGTGCGGTATGACGAGGGCGTCGACACCGCCTCACCCGAGGTCGCGCGGCAGACCGCCGAGCTGGTCGCCTGGGCGCGCTCGGGCGCGGGCCCGACGCCCTAGCGTCACGGCCGCCCACCCGACGAGGGCGACGTCGAGGAACGCGCCGGGCACCTTGGTCTTCGTCGCCAGGCCCAGGCTGTCGGGCAGCGTGAGGAACACCAGCCCGGCGGCCGCCGCGTGGACCGTGGTGCGCAGGCGGCCGTGGAGGTCCGTCGCGGCGAGCACCGCGATGCCCGCGATCGCGTACCAGGCGTAGAACACCGGGCCGAGCACGGCGCCGGCGAGCAGTCCGATGCCGGCCGCGGTGAGGACCCGTGTCCTGTCCTTGTACGCCCAGAGCCACAGGCCCACCAGGACCCCGGCGAGGGCCACGAAGCCGGCGGCGCGGGCCACGGCGACGGCCGTGCCGAAGGCCTCCGGTGCGCCGAACCAGCGCAGGACGTAGCCGGCGGCCATGCCCACGCCGGTGGGGATCGACAGCCACTGGACCAGGCCGGTGGTGGAGCCCAGCGCCGTGACGAAGCCCAGGCCGTGTCCCGTGACCAGGGCCAGGACCGCGTACGTGCCCACGGTGGTGGCGGCCAGGGCGGCCGTGCCCCTGCGCGTGAAGACCAGCAGCCACACGAACGGCGCGGCGATGAGCGCGGTCACCTTGATCGCTATGGCGAGCCCGAGCGCGACGCCCGCCAGTGCCGCGCTGCGGCGCGCGAGCGCGAACGCGGCCAGGACGAACGCCGCGAGCAGGATGTCGTTGTGCACGCCCGATACGACGTGCACGAGGACGAGCGGGCTGGCGGCGAGCACGGCGTTGGTCCGGTTCAGCCGCGCCGCCGCGGCGACGCAGAGCAGCAGGCCGAGGACGGCGACGACGCGGAACAGGCCGACGGCCACGTGCAGGTTGCCGTGCGCGAGCCAGGTGACGCCGCCCTCGATCGCGAGCCACAGTGGGCCGTACGGCGTCGGGGTGTCCCGCCACAGCGGCGGCACCGAGTCCAGCCAGGTGCACGGCAGCTCCGCCGGCCCCACCCGGTAGAGGTCGAGGCCGGCGTCGAAGAGCTGGCCCTGGCAGGCGTAGGCGTACACGTCCTGCGCGCCCAGCGGGGGCGCGACGAGCAGCGGCAGGCTCCACAGGGCCGCCGTGACGAGCAGGCGCTTGCTGTCGGTCTCGTCGCGCAGCCCCCACCAGGCGTGGACGAGCAGGATCAACGCGACGAACCAGACCACGACCCCGGTGACCCAGGCGGCGTCGTGGTGATACGGCCTTCCGGCGAGGAAGCCGCTGACGGCCAGCAGGACGGACGCGCCCAGCCCGAGCCAGCGCGGGTTGATGCGCACTGGTGCATGGTAAACGGATCGGATTTTGTCGTACCCCTGGGTTAGTGTCTGCCCGTGGCTGATGACGGGGCGTTGATCGAGGCTACGGGGCTGGTCAAACGGTTCGGTGACTTCACCGCGGTCGATGGCATCGACCTCCGGGTGGCGGCCGGCGAGGCGTTCGGGTTCCTCGGGCCCAACGGGGCGGGGAAGTCGTCGACGATGCGCATGATCGGGTGCGTGTCGCGGCCGACGAGCGGCGCGCTGCGGATCCTGGGCCGGGACACGGCGGCCGACGGCGCGGCGATCCGCTCGCGCCTCGGGGTCTGCCCGCAGCAGGACACGCTCGACCTCGAGCTGACCGTCGTGGAGAACCTGATCGTCTATGCGCGCTATTTCGGCGTGCCGCGCAAGGTGGCCCGGGCCCGGGCCATGGAGCTGCTCGACTTCGTGCAGCTCGCCGACCGGGCGGACGACAAGGTGGAGCCGCTGTCGGGCGGCATGAAGCGGCGGCTGACGATCGCCCGCGCGCTCGTCAACGAGCCCGACATCGTGCTGCTCGACGAGCCGACGACCGGCCTCGACCCGCAGGCCCGCCACCTGGTGTGGGAGCGGCTGTTCCGGCTCAAGCAGCGGGGCGTGACGCTGGTGCTGACCACGCACTACATGGACGAGGCCGAGCAGTTGTGCGACCGGCTGGTCGTGATGGACGCCGGGCGGATCGTCGCCGAGGGCTCGCCCCGCCAGCTCATCGAGCGCCACTCGACCCGCGAGGTGGTCGAGGTCCGCTTCGGCCTGGACCCGCTCGACGGCCTGGCCGACAAGCTCGACGGCATCGGCGAGCGCACCGAGGTGCTGCCCGACCGCGTGCTCCTCTACACCGACGACGGCGACGCCGGCGTGGCCGAGATCGCCGCGCGCGGCCTGACCCCGTCGAGCGTGCTCGTCCGCCGCGGCTCCCTGGAGGACGTGTTCCTGCACCTGACCGGCCGCACCCTGGTGGACTGAGATGGCGACGCTCGCGGCCCTCGAATACCACCTGGTGTCCTACCGGCGCACCTGGCGCTCCAGCGTGTTCAGCTCGTTCGCGCTGCCCGCGATGTTCCTGGTCGCGATGGGCGTCACCGTCGGGCACTACGTCGACGCCCGCTCCACCGCGATCGGCGTGCCCTACCTGGACTACATCGGCCCCGGCCTGCTCGCCTCGACCGCGCTGCAGGTCGCCATCGGCGAGTCGACGTGGCCGGTGTTCTCGGCGTTCAACTGGATCCGCACCTACCATGCGATGCGCGCCAGCCCGCTGACGAGCGGGGCGATCGTGCGCAGACACCTGCTGTACATCCTGCTCCGCGTCCTGCTCGCCACGGCCGGCTTCCTGCTGGTCCTGCTGCCGTTCGGCGCCCTGCACTCCTGGTGGGCCCTGGCCACCCCGCTGCCGGCGCTGCTGGTCGGCCTGGCCTGCGCGACGCCGTGCTTCGCCTTCGCCGCGGCGGTGGACAACGACGGCTTCTTCGCGGTGCTGTTCCGCCTGGCCGTGGTCCCGATGACGCTGTTCTCGGGCGTGTTCTTCCCGGTGGAGGACCTGCCGGGCCCGGCCCGCCTGCTGGCGTACGCGTCGCCGCTGTGGCACGGCGTCGAGCTGTGCCGCGCCGCGACCCTCGGCACGCCGACCGCCTGGGGCGTCCCCCTCCACACGGCGGCCCTCCTGCTGTGGTCCGCGGCCGGCTACGCCCTGGCGCTGCGCTACTTCACCCGGAAACTCGAGGACTGATGCCCTGTGGTGACCCTGTTGGTGGCGTCCCGGCTCGCCCGGCTCGATCGGGGGGCCGCCGGGGCGCTGTCCGTCACCGGGCGTAACGTCGCCGCCGCCCGGCACGCCGCCTACTGGTGGGTGCTCATGTCCGGATTCGCCGAGCCGCTGCTCTATCTGCTCTCGATCGGGGTCGGGGTGGGGCGGCTGGTGGGGGACGTGGCGCTGCCCGACGGGCGGCTCGTGACGTATGCACAGTTCGTAGCGCCCGCGATGCTCGCCGCCTCGGCCATGAACGGGGCCCTGGCCGAGACCACCATGAATTTCTACGGCAAGTTGAAGTTCATGAAGATCTATGACGCCACGCTCGCCACGCCCTTGACGCCCATGCAGGTCTCGTCCGGCGAGCTGGTGTGGGCGATGGTGCGCGGCGGGGTGTATTCGGCCGCGTTCCTCGTGGTCATGGCCGCGCTCGGGCTCACCACGCCGCTGTGGGCGCTCGCCGCGTTCCCCGTGTCGCTGCTCGTCGGGTTCGCGTTCGGCGGGCTCGGGATGGGGCTGTCCACGCTCCTGCGGTCGTGGCAGGACTTCGACTACATCAATGTCACGCAGTTCGGGCTGTTCCTCTTCAGCGGGACGTTCTCGCCGCCCGGGGACTTTCCGCCGGTACTCAGAGTGATCGTCGAGCTGACCCCGCTGTATCACGGCGTGGCCCTCCTGCGGGCCGTCACCACCGCCTCGCCGTCGTGGGGTCTCCTATGGCACGTCGTCTATCTGGGAGCGCTCGCATGGGGCGGGCTGTGGCTCGCCGGGCGGCGGATGGAAAAACTTCTGCTGACCTAGTTTGTCCCAGTTTGGGAAAGGTCGGATGATCTCTCGGCACCCATGCTGAGCTGCTCAAACATACATATTTTCGAGATCGTTCCAACTTCTGCTGGAGAGAGCAAAAGTTTGGTAACGAGCGATAGAAGCTCTAGACGCGGCGCGGAGGACGGCCTAAAGTCTCGACGCAACACGGGTGTAACGCACGGCACACGGCCCGGTTACCAGCACCTTCGTGAAGGTGTGGTGGTGTAGCCGCATGTCGCGGACGCCTGCCTGCGACCAGACGAGGAGGTGCCCCGATGAACACGGTCAGTGCGGTAGATGGACCCGTTCAGTCGCGCCTGCTCCGCTTGTTGCGGGACACCGGTGCGTTGTCGCGTGCGGAGCTGGCCGATCGCCTCGAGGTGCCCCGGCCCCGGTTGCTCGCCGACCTGGACGCGCTCGTCGCGACCGGGTTGATCCGCGAGGCCGGGCCGGCGGCGAGCCGCGGCGGACGGCGATCGACGCTGGTGGAGCTCAACCCCGGCCTGCGGTTCGCCGCCGTTGACCTGGGTGCCAGCTCGATCGACGTCGAGATCACCGACGGCCGGCTGGAGCCGGTCGCCGCCTACGGCGAGCCGGCCGACATCCGGTCCGGGCCCAAGGTGATCCTCCAGCGGGTCAACGAGATCATCCACAAGTTCCGCGCGGAGGGTGCCTTCGAGCGCCTGCACGCGATCGGCATCGGCGTGCCCGGGCCCGTCAGCTTCCGCGACGGCGTCCCGGTGTCACCGCCGATCATGCCCGGCTGGGACCGGTTCCCGGTGCGGGAGGCGCTCGGGCGCGAGCACAACTGCCCGGTCGTCGTCGACAACGACGTCAACATCATGAGCATCGGCGAGCGTTACGGCGGCGTTGCTCATTCGGTCGACAACCTGCTGTTCCTCAAGGTCGGCACGGGCATCGGCTGCGGCATCTACCTCAACGGCGAGGTGTACCGGGGCACCGACGGTTGCGCCGGCGACATCGGCCACATCCAGGTCGACAGCCACGGGCCGGTCTGCTCGTGCGGCAACGTCGGCTGCCTGGAGGCTCTCTTCGGCGGCGGCGCGCTCGCCCGCGACGCGACCGCCGCGGCCCGCAGTGGCGCCTCCCCGGCGCTCGCGGACCGGCTCAACGCCAACGGCGCCGTCACTGCCAAGGACGTCGCCGACGGTGCGGCCGAGGGCGACGTGACCTGCATCCGCCTCATCCGTGACGGCGGGCGCCGGGTCGGTGGAGTCCTGGCCGGCCTGGTCAGCTTCATCAACCCGTCGATGATAGTGATCGGCGGCGGTCTCGCCGGCCTCGGTCACATCCTCCTCGCCGAGATCCGCAGCGTGGTATATCGGCGCTCGCTGCCCCTCGCGACCGGCAACCTGCCGGTCGTCCTGTCCGAGCTCGGCCCCCGCGCCGGCGTTGTCGGAGCCGCGGTGCTGGCCAGCGAACTCGCATATGGGCGGCCATCATGACAAATTCCCCGGAAGACGTGGTCCTCCGGCTCACCGATGTGGTGAAGACCTTTCCCGGCGTCCGGGCGCTCGACGGCGTCCAGCTGGAGGTGCGAGCCGGCGAGGTCCACTGCCTGCTCGGCCAGAACGGCGCCGGGAAGTCGACATTGATCAAGGTGCTCTCCGGTGCACACACCCCTGACTCGGGCGAGATCCTGTGGCAGGGCCAGCCGATGAGCTTCAGCGGTCCGCAGGCGGCCATGAAGGCCGGCATCGCGACCATCTACCAGGAGCTCGACCTCGTCGACGGGCTCACCGTCGCCGAGAACATGTACCTCGGCCACGAGCCGCACAGCGCCGGCTTCGTCGCGCGGCGCACGATGCGCCGCGGCGCCGCCGAGATCCTCCAGCGGCTCGGCCACCCCGAGATCCCCGCCGGCCGCGAGGTCGGCAAGCTCCCGGCGGCGGCCAAGCAGATCGTCAGCATGGGCCGGGCGCTGTCCCGCGAGGCCCGGCTGCTCATCATGGACGAGCCGAGCGCCGTGCTCGCCCACGACGAGGTGGAGAACCTGTTCCGCGTGGTGCGCGGGCTGACGTCCCAGGGCATCGCGGTCATCTACATCTCGCACCGGCTCGAGGAGATCCGCGAGATCGGTGACCGGGTGACGGTGCTCAAGGACGGCCGCACGACCGCGGCCAACCTCGACGCCAAGACGACGCCCAACCGGGAGCTGGTCAGCCGGATGACCGGCCGGACCATCGAGTACGTCTTCCCGGAGCGCACCGAGAAGCCGGTGCCCGACGGGACCCCGCTGCTCGCGGTGCACGACCTGACCCTGGCGGGCCGGTTCAGCGAGGTGTCGCTGACCGTCCGCAGTGGCGAGATCGTCGGCATCACCGGGCTGGTCGGCTCCGGCCGGACCGAGGTGCTGGAGACCATCTACGGCGCGCGCCGCGCCACGGACGGCCGGGTCGAGCTGGACGGCCGCCCCCTGCGCCGCGGCAGCGTCAACGCGGCGGTGCGGGCCGGCATCGGCATGGCCCCGGAGGAGCGCAAGAGCCAGGCGCTGCTGCTCGCCGAGCCGATCTACCGCAACGTCACGCTCGCGGGCTTCGCGCGCTTCGCCAAGGCGGGCTTCACCGACGCCGGCCAGGAGCGGACCGAGGCCGAGCGGGTCACCCGCGGCCTGGACCTGCGGCCGGCCGACGTCCGGCGGCCCGTGCGCACCCTGTCCGGCGGCAACCAGCAGAAGGTCGTCGTCGGCCGGTGGCTGCTCGGCGGCACCCGGCTGCTGCTGCTCGACGAGCCGACCCGCGGCGTCGACGTGGGCGCCCGCGCCGAGCTCTACCAGGTGATCCGCAAACTCGCCGACGAGGGTGTCGGCGTGCTGCTCGTATCGAGCGAGGTGCCCGAGGTGCTCGGCCTCTCCGACCGCGTGCTCGTCATGCGCGAGGGCCGGGTCGTCCACGAGGCGCCCGCCGCTGAACTCGACGAAGACACAGTGCTCGACCTCGTGATGGCCGGCTCGCTGCTCGACGGGGCCGGCCTGGCGGGCACCGCCCCTGAAGGGAACGCCGCATGAGCACCGCGACCGAACCGGTGGAGCTCCAGCAGGAACAGCCCAAGGCTGCCGGCCAGAACTGGTGGCAGCGCGACGGCGCCGACTCGGTGAAGCGCAACCTCGCCCTCATCGGCGTGCTGTTGCTGTTGCTCATCATCGGCGCGATCACCCGCAGCGACATCTTCCTCGACCCGAGTCGCCTCTGGTCGAACGAGCTGACGGTGGTGACCCAGGCGTCGAGCATCGGCGTGATCGTGGTCGGCATGACGTTCGTGATGATCAGCGGCGGCATCGACCTGTCGGTCGGCGCGCTGCTGGCCCTGGCGAGCGTCTGGTGTACCACGGTCGCCACGCAGGACCTGGGCGCCGCAGCGATGATCTTCACCGCGCTCGCCGTCGGCGCCGGTGCCGGCCTGGTCAACGGGGTGCTCATCTCGTACGGCAAGCTGGTGCCGTTCATCGCGACCCTGGCGATGATGCTGTCGGCCCGCGGCCTCGCCCAGAACATCTCCGGCTCGCACACCCAGATCACCACCGAGCCGGTGATCCTCAGCCTCGCCGGCGACAAGTTCCTCGGCGTGCCGTACATGGTCATCATCTTCCTGCTGGTCGTCGTGCTCGGCTGGATCCTGCTCAACCGCACGACCTTCGGCCGGCGCACGATCGCGATCGGTGGCAACACCGAGGCCGCCCGCCTGGCCGGTATCAACGTCCGCCTGCAGACCCTGCTGCTGTACGTGCTGTCCGGCCTGTGCTGTGGCATCGCCGCGCTGATGGTGGTGTCCCAGACCACCTCGGGCAGCAACACCCACGGCGATCTCTACGAGCTCAGCGCGATCGCCGCCGCGATCATCGGCGGCACCGCCCTCACCGGCGGCCGCGGCACCATCGTCGGCTCGCTGCTCGGCGTGCTGATCTTCACCCAGATCACCAACCTGTTCATCGTCAACAACCTGCAGCTGGACATCCAGCGCATCATCAACGGCGGCATCATCGTCGCCGCCGTCCTCATCCAGCAGTTCCGGGTGACGTCGCTCTGGCGCAGGCCGGGCGCGAAGCCCAGCGCCACCTCATAAGAACCAATCGATCAGTCAGCTGACGCCGCCGTCACGCCGAGACGGCAGCTCTGATCACTGCGCCCAAAAAACAGACCCACCGGTACGAACCAAAGAACACCCCATCCCACAGACGACCAGGAGGTCGTGATGAGCGCATCCTCGGGTGACATGTCCCGTCGCCGTCTTCTCCTCGGCGGGGCGGCGGTCGGCGCCGGCGCGCTGCTTGCCGCCTGCACCTCGAACGAGTCGAAGGACTCCGACGCCGGCACCAACGTCAAGGAGAACACCGCCGCCAGCGAGGCCCCGGGCAAGCCGGTCACCATCGGCTTCTCCGCCCCCGCCGCCGACCACGGCTGGATCGGTGCCATCACCGCGAACGCCCAGGCGCAGGCCAAGAAGTTCTCCGACGTGACCCTCAAGGTGGTCGACGCCGGTAAGGACGCCCCGGCCCAGATCGCCGCGCTGGAGTCGCTGATCCAGAGCAAGCCGGACGCGATCGTGCTGCTGCCGCAGGACGGCGCGCAGCTCACCGCGGTCGGCAAGAAGGCCACGGAAGCCGGCATCATCGTCATCAACCTCGACCGCGAGTTCTCCGACTCGGCCGCGTCGTTCTGCCTGATCAAGGGCGACAACTACGGCATGGGTATCGCGGCCGGTCACTACGTCGGCGAGAAGCTCAAGGGCAAGACCGACGCCGTGATCGGTGAGATCCCCGGCATCGACGAGCTGCAGCTGACCAAGGACCGGTCGAAGGGCTTCGCGGACGCCCTCAGGACCTACGGGCTGACCGTCAAGCACCGCGTGCCGGCGCAGTTCACGGTCCAGAGCGGCCAGGCGGCCACGGCCAACCTGCTGCAGGCGGCCCCGAAGCTCGACGCCGTCTGGAACCACGACGACGACCAGGGCGTCGGCGTGCTCGCCGCGATCCAGCAGGCCGGCCGCAAGGAGTTCTTCATGGTCGGTGGCGCCGGCTCGCGCGACGCCATGGACCACATCAAGGCCGGCGACTCGGTGCTGACCGCGACCGTCACCTACCCGCCGTCGATGGCCTCGTCGGCGATCATCCTGGCCCGGCTCGCGGCCCAGGGTAAGGGCATGAGCGACCTGGTCGAGCTGCAGGTGCCGAAGCTGATCGTTCTGCAGTCGGAGACCATCACCAAGGACAACGTCGACAAGTACCTCCCGCTCGGCTTCAAGTCCTAAGGGGTCCTCCTACCCAACCATCAGAAAGGAACCGCCAGTGTCCACTCAGGGCAGCAGCGGGGAGCTGCGTGTCGGCATGGTCGGATACGCGTTCATGGGCGCCGCGCACTCGCAGGCGTGGCGCACCGTGAACCGTGTCTTCGACCTCCCGGCGCGGGCGACCATGGTCGCCGTCTGCGGTCGCGATGGGGCGAAGGTGGCGGAAGCCGCGAGCAGGCTCGGGTGGGCCGAAGCGGTGACCGACTGGCGCGCGCTGATCGCCCGGGACGACATCGACGTCATCGACGTCTGTACCCCGGGCGACAGCCACGCCGAGATCGCCATCGCCGCGCTGGAAGCGGGCAAGCACGTGCTGTGCGAGAAGCCGCTCGCCAACACCGTCGACGAGGCACGCGCCATGGTTGCGGCAGCGGTGAAGGCCCGGGCGCTCGGCGTCCGGTCCGCCTGCGGGTTCAACTACCGCCGGGTGCCGGCCGTCTCGCTCATGCGCAACCTCATCGCCGAGGGCCGTCTCGGCGCGATCCGTCACGTCCGGGCCGTGTACCTGCAGGACTGGATCACCGACCCGAACTTCCCGCTCGTCTGGCGGCTCCAGAAGGACAAGGCCGGGTCGGGCGCGCTGGGCGACATCGGCGCGCACATCATCGACCTGACCCAGTTCGTCACGGGGCAGACCATCACCGGCGTGGCCGGGCTGACCGAGACGTTCGTCAAGGAGCGGCCGCTGCCGGCCGAGTCGAGCGGCCTGTCCGCGTCGTCGGAAGGGTCGGCCGGCGCGGCGACGGGCGAGGTCACCGTCGACGACGCGGCCGTGTTCGTCGCCCGGCTCTCCGGCGGCGGCCTGGCCACGTACGAGGCGACCCGGTTCGCGACGGGCCGCAAGAACGGCCTCAAGGTCGAGATCAACGGCGAGCGCGGCTCGCTGGTGTTCGACCTGGAACGGCTCAACGAGCTGGAGTTCTACGACGCCACCAAGCCGGTGGCGGAGCAGGGCTTCAGCCGGATCCTGGTGACCGAGGGGGAGCACCCGTACGTCGCCGCGTGGTGGCCGCCGGGGCACATCCTCGGGTACGAGCACTCGTTCACCCACGAGATGCGCGACTTCATCGAGGCGGTCGCGACCGGCGCCGACCCGACGCCGTCGTTCGAGGACGCGCTGCAGGTGCAGCTCGTGCTGGACGCGGTCGAGCGGTCCGGGGCCGCGGACGCCTCGTGGATCAGCGTGGTGGAGTCATGACCGATCCGTACGCCCCCACGCCCGCCGACCGGTTCTCGTTCGGGCTCTGGACGGTGGGCTGGCAGGCCCAGGACGTCTTCGGCTCGGCGTCGCGCCCGGCGCTCGACCCGGTCGAGTCCGTGCACCGGCTGGCGGAGCTGGGGGCGTACGGTGTCAGCTTCCACGACGACGACCTGATCCCGTTCGGCAGCGACGAGACGGTCCGCGACCAGGTCGTCAAGCGCTTCAAGGAGGCGCTCGACGGCACTGGCCTGGTGGTGTCGATGGCCACCACGAACCTGTTCGGCCATCCCATCTTCAAGGACGGCGCGTTCACCGCCAACGACCGTGCCGTGCGTCGCTTCGCGCTGCAGAAGGTACTGCGCAACATCGACCTCGCCGCCGAGCTGGGCGCGCCGACGTACGTCCTGTGGGGCGGACGCGAGGGCGCCGAGTCCGGGGCGGGCAAGCAGATGCGCGCGGCGCTGGACCGCTACCGCGAGGCGATCAACGCGATCTGCGCGTACATCCGCGAGCGGGGGTACGACATCCGTCTCGCGATCGAGCCGAAACCGAACGAGCCGCGTGGTGACATCCTGCTGCCGACGATCGGGCACGCGCTCGCGCTGATCTCGACGCTGGATGAGCCCTCGCGGGTGGGGCTCAACCCGGAGGTCGGGCACGAGGAGATGGCCGGGCTGAACTTCGCGCACGGGATCGCCCAGGCGCTGTGGCACGGCAAGCTCTTCCACGTCGACCTCAACGGCCAGCACGGGCCGCGCTTCGACCAGGACCTGCGCTTCGGCGCCGGCAACCTGCGGGGCGCGTTCTGGACCGTCGACGTGCTGGAGAACAGCTCCGGCTACCCGACGGCCTACGCCGGGCCGCGTCACTTCGACTACAAGCCGCCGCGCACCGAGGACGCCGAGGGCGTCTGGGTGACGGCAGCCGCCTGCATGCGCAACTACCTGATCCTCAAGGAGAAGGTCCGCACCTTCCGCGACGACCCCGAGGTGTCCGCCGCACTGGCGACCGCACGGGTCGACGAGCTGTCGGTCCCGACGCTGCTGCCCGGGGAGTCCCTGGACGAGTTGCGGGCCGAGGAGATCGACGTCGAGACGGTCGCCGCCCGGGGGATGGCGTTCGAACGGCTCGACCAGCTGGCCATGGAGCATCTGCTCGGTATCCGTGGCTGACCGCATGACTTTCCCGGACCGGTAGCGAGGGCCCGCCCGCGGTTGCGCCCCGCGGGCGGGGGTACCGGAACGGGGGAGACCGGAGGCCGGCGCGGCGTCAACCAGTCGCCGCGCCGGGCCACCGGGACGCACCGACGCTCACCATGACAGCGCGGCGGCGCGCGCCTTACCAGACGTGAAGGAACTGTCATGAGAATCCGCTCGTGGCTCGCCGCCGCTACGGTGAGCCTCACCGCAGCGACCACGCTCGTTCCGGCGCCCGCCAGCGCCGCCGACGCCCCGTACAAGGTGCTCGTCTTCAGCAAGACCGCCGGCTTCCGCCACTCGTCCATCCCCAACGGCATCGCCGCCATCCAGTCGCTCGGCGCCGCCAACAACTTCACCGTCACCGCCACCGAGGACGCCGCGGCGTTCACGACGGCCAACCTCGCCCAGTTCCAGACGGTCGTGTTCCTGTCGACGACCGGCGACGTGCTCAACGACGCCCAGCAGACCGCCTTCGAGTCGTACATCAGGGGCGGCGGCGGGTACGTCGGCGTGCACGCGGCGGCCGACACCGAGTACGGCTGGGCGTTCTACGGCACGCTCGTCGGCGCCTGGTTCTCCTCCCACCCGGCGATCCAGCAGGCCACCATCGCCGTCGAGGACCGCAGCCACCCGGCCACGGCGCACCTCGGCGCGACCTGGGCGCGCACCGACGAGTGGTACAACTACCAGACCAACCCGCGCTCGTCCGCCCGCGTGCTCGCGTCGCTCACCGAGTCGTCGTACTCCGGCGGGACCATGGGCGACCACCCGATCACCTGGTGCAAGACGATCGACAACGGCCGCTCGTTCTACACCGGCCTGGGCCACACCGAGGCGTCCTACACCGAGGCGGCGTTCACGTCGCTGCTCCTCGGCGCGCTGCGCTACACCGCGAAGCGGGTGGACGGCAACTGCGCGCCGCCGACGCCGCCGGCGTCCAGCGTCTACCAGGGCGAGTCCTGGTCCGCGACGAGCGGCGTCCAGGTCGCGAACCACGCCCCGGCCGTCGGCGGCCGGACCGCCGGCTACATCGACCCGAATGACTGGATCTCGTACACCGGCGTCAACCTCGCGACGGCGAAGGGCGCACTCGTGCGCGTCTCGTCGGCCGGCGCCGGCGGTACCGTCGAATTCCGTGCCGGATCCGCGACCGGAGCCCTGCTCGGCACCGTCTCGGTGCCCAACATCGGCAGCTGGGACACGTTCCGCGACGTGTTCACCCCGCTCGCGTCCAACTCCTCTTCCACGTTGTACCTCGTGTTCAAGGGCACCGGCAGCTCGCTGTTCGACCTCGACCAGTTCACGCTGACCCGCACCGCGACGACCCGCCAGGGCGAGGCCTGGTCCTCGACCGGCGGCCTGCAGGTGGCGGCCCACGGTCCCGCGGTCGGCGGCCAGACCGCCGGCTTCGTCGACAACAACGACTGGGCCGGGTACACCGGGCTCGCGCTGGCCTCGGCGGCCGGCGTCCGGGTGCGGTGGTCCTCGGCCGGCGCCGGCGGCACCATCGAGTTCCGCGCCGGCTCACAGACCGGGACGCTGCTCGGCACGCTCGCGGTGACGAACACGGGCAGCTGGGACACGTTCCGCGAGGCCTCGGTACCGCTGACGCCCAACGCGTCGACCAGCCTCTACCTGGTGTTCCGCGGCGGCAGCGGGTCTCTCTTCGACGTCGACGAGTTCACGCTGCATGCCCTCTGAGTTGCCCGGCCCTGCGGGGCCGGCCTAGACGGAAGACGGGGTCGCGACGCCGACCGACCCCTTCTCCGGGCCCCGTCCGCTCGGATGTTCAACGCGCCGGCACGGGCTTCGGGTGGTGACGCCGACTCCACCCGACGTCCGCTACCGATGCGGTCCGGGCGGGCGGGGAGCTCTTTTCCCTGGCTTTTCTTGCCCGTAGGATGATTTTCGCAGCGCACATGGACTCGGCCTTCGCCGGTCGGCCGGCGCGGGCGGGAGGCGCAACCCGCCCGCCTCGGACACGTCCGTGGTGGTGCTACTGATTGCCCGCAGGTCACCCTCGCGCCTGGACCCAACGTGCTCACCACAGTGCACCGGAGGACACAGCATGGCGCGTCCCATCACGCTCTTCACCGGCCAGTGGGCCGACCTTCCGTTCGAGGAGGTCTGCCGCCTGGCCTCCGAGTGGGGCTACGACGGCCTTGAGATCGCCTGCTGGGGCGATCACTTCGAGGTCGACAAGGCGATCTCCGACGACTCCTATGTGGATCGCAAGCTGGAGACGCTCTCGAAGTACAACTTGAAAGTCTGGACCATCTCCAACCACCTCGTCGGTCAGGCGGTCTGCGACCACCCCATCGACCAGCGGCACCAGGGCATCCTGCCGGCGCGGATCTGGGGCGACGGCTCACCCGAGGGCGTCCGCCAGCGGGCCGCCGAGGAGATCAAGGACACCGCCCGGGCCGCCCGCAAGCTCGGCGTCGACGTCGTCGTCGGCTTCACCGGCTCGTCGATCTGGCACACGCTGGCCATGTTCCCGCCGGTCCCGCCGGAGATGATCGAGGCCGGCTACCAGGACTTCGCGGACCGGTGGAACCCGATCCTCGACGTCTTCGACGAGGTCGGCGTGAAGTTCGCGCACGAGGTCCACCCGAGCGAGATCGCCTACGACTACTACACGACCAAGCGCACCCTGGAGGCCATCGGGCACCGGCCCGCCTTCGGCCTCAACTGGGACCCGTCGCACTTCGTGTGGCAGGAGCTCGACCCGGTGAACTTCATCTTCGACTTCGCCGACCGGATCTACCACGTCGACTGCAAGGACGCGAAAGTCCGCACCGGCGACGGCCGCCGCGGCCGCCTCGCGTCCCACCTGCCGTGGGCCGACATGCGCCGCGGCTGGGACTTCGTCTCCACCGGCCACGGCGACGTGCCGTGGGAGGACTCGTTCCGCGCCCTCAACGCGATCGGCTACAACGGCCCGATCTCGATCGAGTGGGAGGACGCCGGCATGGACCGCCTGGTCGGCGCCCCCGAGGCGCTGCAGTTCGTGCGCCGCCTGGCCTTCGACGCTCCCGCCGCTGCGTTCGACGCCGCGTTCTCGTCGTCGTCCTGACACTGTGGGGGGCCGGCGTTCGCCGGCCCCCCACGCGCTCGTGCGTTCCTTACAACCCCGGGGTCCGCGTCGCCGCCGGCCCGGTGGTGGCGAGCGTGTCACGCTCGATCGCCGGGGTGTCCGGCGTGTGCAGCAGCCGATGGCCGAGATCGGTCTCGGCGAACCGGCTGTTGGCGAGGCGGTCGGTAACCTTGGTCTTGCCCTCGCTGTAGAGCCGCGTCGCCTGCTCCTGGACGACCCCGGCGGCTTCCTGGACCGTCGGGCTCTCCTTGATCTTCAGAGCAGTGGACTTGAGCTCTTCGTACTTCTCCCGACCCGCCCGGGCGCCGAGCACGAAGCCCGCGGCCAGGCCGCCGAGGAACAGTAGCTTGCCGCGCATCGCGACGACCTCCTTCTGGACGGCGACGGATCGATCAGGTTGCCGCCCTGTGGTTTCGTTACCCGTCTATCGTCGTTCCGACACATCGATCTTGTGGGCCCTTTGCCAAGATCCGTCCCCCGACGCGGTGACCTGCCTGGCGGCACGCGCGGATACCCGGTGGCGCGGGACCCCCGGTTCGTGCTGTACTCTTTCCCGGTCGCCCTCGCACGGGGGAGATGCACGGTCCCGCGTAGCTCAATTGGCAGAGCAGCCGGCTGTTAACCGGCAGGTTATAGGTTCGAGTCCTATCGCGGGAGCTCCAAACGGCCCCTTACGGGGGCCATTTTTCATGCGCGGGTGCCCTGACACCGTTTCGGGTCCGCATTCGGGTTGCGCCACTCGGTAAGCTTGCGACGCTCGGGGGCGGTAGCTCAGCAGGTTAGAGCTGGGGACTCATAATCCCTTGGTCGCGGGTTCGAGTCCCGCCCGCCCCACCGACTTGGGCTCACCCTGCTCGCCGTCCCTTTGGGGACGGCTCGCCGGGAGCCGGTGGGATTCCTCGCGCTCGCTTCGCTCGCTCCCCGGTGGGGGCTTCGCCACCCACACCCCCCATGTCGGTGGTTGCGGTGATCGTGTTCGTTGCGTTCGTTGCGGTTGTTGGCTGCGGCTTTGCGGTTTGCATCGTGGGTCGTCCGCTCCACTACCTGTGCCTCGCGCCTGCGGCGAGCGGCCATGGGGGTGCGGGGTGGGAACCCCCGCCTCGGCGCGGCCACTGGCTGTGGTCCGCTGGCCAGACCGCCAAGTCCTGCGGCTGGAGAGTGGCTGTTCTTCTGGCGGAGTCTTCTGGAAGAGCTGGACAGATCGCCATGTTGGCCACCATTCGGGCGTGCGTAGCCTTCGCCCCACTTGCCCTTTTCGCCACGATTCTTGGGTGACAGCCTAGCGGGCAGGTATGGCAATTCCGGCCCCACCGGCTGGTGCCGGCCGTGGGATCCGCTCATCGACGGCATCGAACTGCGTTCGGCGCGCGACTCCAGCCGGGCAAGATGGGCGGATGGCGTCGGACCAGCTTGCCGCGGAGTTCGTCGTGGCGTGCCGGCCGCGAGATGTCGTGCGCGCCGCAGGGCGGTATCTCGCGAACAAGCTGGACGACACCGGGTTCGCTTGGCTGGAGCGAACCACCACGCTGGCCCGGAAGTGGAACGGTCTGCTGCAGGAAGTACCGCTACAGCCCAGCAGTCTGAACCGGGCGACCGGCACCATTACCGCCCAGACCCTGCTGAACCTTCGGGAGCCGGCGCTGGCGATGTGGCGGCGCACCAATCGGGACCGCTGCGTCACCTCGGGCGACATGATCTGCGCCCACTTCCTCGGGTACGTATCGGGCCGAGCGAACGGGTACGTGTACGGCGACTTCGACGATGGTGAGCTTGATCTGACCGACCCGGCGGCTCGCATCCGGCACCTCGATGAGTTCGTCGCCATGTTCCGTATCGCCGTGCTGCCCTGGTTCGCTGAGGCGAGCGACCCTGACGTGGCCGTCAGTGCTCCGGTCGCGGACCGTACCAACGTGCCGGCGGCGCTTGCCGAGTGGTTCGCCAGTCGTGGCCGGCCCGACCTGGTCAGGGCGTACGTCGACCGATACCGAGCCCGCCGTCCTGCCACTGCTGAGGCAATCGCCGTCGGCGCCGCCATCGCCGCAACCGGCCAGCCCCTATCGGTCGAGCATGGTGGCAACCTCGCAGTCGAGCTTGGTTGGGTGTCCGTCATGCTGATCCGCTGACATCCCTGCTGGTCGACGCTGCAAGTGGACCCGCAGCAGCCTGCAGGGGGTGATCATGCACACCGACCACGGAGCCCGGTGCCTGCTGTGTCTCGCCGACACCTCCGTCTATGTGTAACGGGCAAAGATCTCGGCAAGTGTATTTATAAACTTCGTTGTTAGTCTGATGGAATTGAGCTCCTATACGTAGGCATTCCCCGAATTCAGGCCAACGGGGTCCGTGGTCGGTGGCGTGGGTCGGGGACTCGCAGATCCCGAGATACCGGACGGGGTCGTCGGATCAGTCAGGGCGGCCGGGGACGACCGGCTGAGGTGCGGACGCATTCATGTTCGCTACGGTGACGTGGGGTATCTCAACGTGTACACACCGCTTAGGTTGCAGAGCGCGACAGCGTGGGGGGAAGCAGCCGATGCTCGACGACGACAGGCCGGAGCATGCTCCTGCCGCACCGGACGAATACAGCGAGCATCGCCTTGTTCGTCCGTACATCCGGCGATTCGAACAGACGCGCGCCGAGCGCGCATTTGCGACCGCGTCTGCAGCGGCCTCGGACGGTGCGCCGGTGCCTGTCGTCGAACCGGTGCGGAGCGAACCGGTGCTACGTCCGGCGGTCGAAGGCGCGGCCCTCGTGGAGCCCGTGCCTTCCGCGGTCGTCGTTGCCCGCGGCCGGCCAAGGGTGCTCCTCGCCGCGAGCTGCGGCGCGCTGGGGCTTGCGCTGGCCGCCATGGTGGTGGCGATCAGCGCCGGCGGCCGGTTCGAAGAACGTGACGTGGACGCCGCGCCGGACCGCTCGCCCGCGGTCGGCCAACTCCAGACGACCCGCCCGCCGATCGCTCCGGCCGAATCGGGCTCGCCCGGAGCCGCGACGTCGGCGATACCCCAGCTCGTCCTGTTCGCGAGCCCGTACCCGAGTCCGTTTTCGAGTCCATACTCGAGTCCGTTCCGACCGCCGGAAACGAGATCGCTGGAGCCCCAGCCAAGCGATTCCGTCACGTCCTCGACGTCGCCGAGCCCGGTTGAGTCTTCCCTCGTTCCGGCTCGTACCGGCAGGATCACCAGCGTCGCCGGCCTGTGCCTCGACGGCGGCGTGGGCAACAGCGGGAAGGACGACAGAGTCCGGCTGTTGGACTGCGACGGTACCGAGGGCCAGGTGTGGATCGTGGCGGACGACGGGACCATGCGGGTCCAGGGCAGATGTCTGCAGGCCACGACGGGTCTGGTGCGCCTGCGCGACTGCACCGGTGGTCCGGACCAGCAGTGGCGGCTCGGCGTCGCGGGCTCCCTGGTCAACCCCGCGTCGGGGCGGTGTCTCGGGAAGCTGCAGGGTGACTCGGGCCGCGGAAGCCCGCAGCGGATCGCCTCGTGCACCCAGTCCGATGCGCAGCGATGGACGTTGCCGTAGGAGCGCCACGTCGATCTCGACGACGAGTAGGTTGCCCGCATGGACCCCTGCCTGCGCCTGGCCCTGCTCGAGGCCGACTACCACAACGACGTGGTCGGCGAAGCGCGGGACCGCCCGATCGAGGAGCTCAAGGCCCGCTACGCCGAGTTGCTCGCGGTGGAGGTCCCGGCCGACGCCGACCGGGCCTGCTGGACCGACGAGGCGGACCTGTGGGACGCCCTGCCGGACGGCGCCGACGGCAGGATCCGGGCACTGGCCGGCATCGACCGCTTCCCGGGGCTGCGCAACCTGTACCTGCGGGAATCCGAGGTCGACGACCTCGGACCGCTCGCCGCGCTGCCCGGTCTGGAGCTGCTGTGGCTCGGTGTGCCGCCGGACGCGGATCTCACCCCGCTGCTCGCGTGTGACGGGCTCAAGCGGGTGCACATCGCCGCCGCGGGCGTGCTGCACCCTCCGGGTCACGAGGTGCTCGCAGCGCTGGCCGCGCGCGGTGTCCAGGTGGACAACCTGCTGCCCGACCCGGTCGCGGCGGCGGCGCCGTTCGGCGACCCGATCCTGAAGCTGGCGGTGCTCGACACGCTGCAGCGCACGGTCGAGCTGCCGCCGACGTACTTCTTCGACGAGTTCGAGTTCGACGAGGACAACCTGGCCCGGCTGATGGCGGTCGCGGTACCCCAGGCGGAGCTCGACACCGTCGAGACCCTCAGCTGGCTCGGGGGTGGGCACGCCACCGCGCACATGGTCTGGGCGCAGTGGGACGGCGAGTCCGACGAGTTCAGCATCCGGTCGCTGGCGGGTGTGGAGGCGCTGCGCAACCTGCGGAAGCTGGCCCTCACCCCGCTTGCCCTGCTGCCTGAGCGGCAGATCGCGCAGCTACGGGCGCGTGGGATCACCGTCAGCGAGTGGCCGGGATGACTCGCCGGCGGTGACGTGGCGGGTGAGGCGGATGACCGGGAGTTCGCGGTCGGTCTTCTCCTGGTACTGCGTGAACCGGGGCGCGGAGCCGGTGATCTGCTGCCAGGCCTGCTCGCGCTCGGGTCCGTGCAGCTGTTCGGCGGTGACCGGGATCGTCTGGCCGTTGACCTCGATGGTGACCTTGTCGGGGTGGGCGGCGAGGTTGTAGTACCAGGCCGGGTTGTCGGCTGCGGCGTTGGCGGATGCGCAGATGATCCAGGAGCCGTCGGGGCCGGGCCACCAGCCGACCGGGTTGACGCGCTCCTGGCCGCTGCGGCGCCCGACGGTGTGCAGGATCAGGGCGTTGAAGCCCATCATCCTGCCCTCCGGGGAACGGCGCAGCCGCCGGGTCATCAGGCTGTTGACCCAGCGGAAGAACCGGCCGTTGGGCTGCCGGGTGCCGCGGGTGCCCTTGCGTGTATCGAAGCTCATGAGGGTTCCTACTCGTGTTGGGTGCTAGCAGCCGCCACCCTGGTGCGGAGCGCGCGGGCCAGGGGCGCCGCGGAGTCGTTCGAGCAGGGGTGCGAGGGTTCGGCGCTCGGCGTCGGTCAGCCGGCGCAAAATCATGTTGTTCGTGCTGACCGCTTCGGAGATCTGGTCCCGGACGGCAAGCCCGGCGTCGGTCAGCGCGAGCAGTTTGACGCGGCGGTCCTTGCCCGCCACCCGGGTGATCAGGCCGCGCTCTTCCATCTGGTCGGCGAGATTGGTGATGTAGGAGCGGTCACAGGCGAGTTGCTCGGCCAGGTCGCTCATCGGCGCCGGCGTGGTGAGCAGGACGATCGCGCGGGCGACCGGCACGGGCAGACCGAAGGCCGCGACCGTGGCGGCGAAGTCGGCCTTCGCCTGTTCGGTGATGTCGACCAGCAGCTGCGCCAGCCGGGCCGCCTCGGCGAACCTTGCCTCGCGGTCTGCCATGTCGCCGACATTACTACACCGACTCAATGATTGAGTAGCTCAAGTATCGTGGCTGACCGACCTCCACACGGAAGTTGGCACCGAAGGCGACAACTTCCGTGTGGAGGTGAACGGCCGGCCGCCGGATCATCCGGTGAACACGTCACCGTTTCCAGGGCCGTTGCTGGCGTAGGTCAGCCCGCTGATCAGCACAGCCCCGTCCGCGGCGGCCGCGGCGTAGAGGTTGGGTTCGGCGAACGGGTCCAGGCCGTCGTCGCGAGCCGAGCCGAGCTGCCCGGTGGCGAGCGTCTTGCCCTTCGCCGACAGCCGGACGGTCAGCACATCCGCTCCGCCGGCCGGCACGGTCACCCGGCCGCGGGTGTACCCGACCAGTTCGACGCCCCCGTCCGGCAGCGCCACGACCGCCGCACCACCGTCCGTCGCGCCGCTGTCGACCGTGCTGGTCCAGCGCTGCTGCCCGCCATTGGTGTACGCGGCGGCGACCAGATCGCCGCCCGCTGATCCGGTCACCACAGCGAGCCCGCCGGTGGTGACGGCGACGCCGTTGAGCCGGTCGTCGTCCGCGCCGCCGAGCGCTGTCACCCAGGACCGTGCCCCGGCGTCGGTGTACCGCGCGAGCCAGCCGTCGTACCCGCCGAGCGCCTGCGTCCCGGGCAGGGCCGCGCCGGCGGTACCCACGACGTAGGCGCCGGTGGCGTCAGCCGCCACGCCGAACGCCTTGTCCTCGCCGGTACCGCCGAGCTGGCGCACCCAGGAGAGCTGGCCGGTGGCGGAGACGCGGGCCAGGAAGGCGTCCTTGTCGCCGGCGTTGGCGCCGTCGAGCGCTCCCTTGGTGTAGCCGGTGACGTAGGCGCCGCCGTCCGGGGCGGCCGCGAGGCCGTAGCCGCGATCCGCCGCGTCCGCGGCGCCGAACTGCGTGATCCACTGGACCGCGCCGGCCGCGTCCAGGCGCGCCACGAACGCGTCGTCGGTGCTCGTGCCCGGGTGCCGACCGTCGAGATCGCCCTTGGTGTAGCCGGCGGCGAGCACACCGCCGTCCGGCAGGGTGACCACGCCGTACAGCCGCTCGTCCGCGGCGGTGCCGAACTGGGTGCTCCAGGCGGTCGTGCCGTCAGCGTTGCGGCGGATCACCACCGCGTCCAGCTTGCCGTGGTACGGATTGGCGCCGAACGACCCGCTGGCGGCGAATCCGGTGATGACCGAACCGTCCGGGCCGGGCGCGACCCCGCCGGCCCAGTCGGTGCCGGCCGTTCCGACGGGTGCCGCCGGCAGGCCCTGCGGTGCGACGGTGCTCAGCAGCGGGCCGAGGTCCGCCATGCCCGCGGCGAATGCCGGGCCCCAGACGTCCCAGCCGTGGCCGCCGTTGAGGATGCGCATCTCGGCCGAGATCCCGGGGACCCGGCGGGCGGCGTTGTACAGCGCCTCGGCCTCGAAGTCCAGGTCGTGGCGGGCGTCGGCGGGGTCGGGGTTGGCCCACTCGTCGTCGCCGACCGCGATGAACAGCCGCACCGGCAGGTCGGCGTCGACGCGTGCCAGCAGCGCCGGGTAGTTCAGCTCCTGATAGACCGCGTCGGAGAAGGCCGCGGCGCCGTCGCCGAACGCGCCGAACTCCCGGGTGGACGAGTCGGCCGGCGGGAGCGGTGTGTAGACGGCCGGGCTGAGCACCAGTGCCGACCCGAACAGATCCTGGTGGGCGAGCGCGAAGCGCAGCGCGCCCGCACCGCCCATCGAGTAGCCGCCGACCAGGCGGGCCTGGCGGATCGGTGCGGTGCGGTACCTGGCGTCCACGGCGTTGACCAGGTCGCGGGTCAGCGCCGTCTCGACCGGCCGGCCGCTGTCGTAGCGCGAGTCGACGTACCAGTTACCCCGCTCGCTCCACGGTGCGTCCGGCAGGATCGCGATGACCGGCGGGATCGTCTTCTGCTGGATCAGCTGGTCCAGTGCGGACTTCACCTGCGTCCAGGCGGCCATCGTGTCGCCGCGGCCGTGCAGCAGGTAGAGCACCGGGTAGCGATTGGTGTTCTTGTCGTACCCGTAGGGCAGGTAGGCGGTGTAGGCGATCTGCTCTGCCAGCGCCGGACTGTCCGCCACCGCAGTGACGAGGGTGCCGGGTTGGGCGCGGCTCGCCTCGGCGGTTCCGACGCTGCCCACGGCGAGGAAAAGTACCGAGAGTATGGGGATGAGGAAACGCTTCACGGGGGCCTCCTCAGCGCGCTGTAAACGTTTACAGACACGGCTGTGTGAATGGCGGCTGATGACGGGATCGTGTCCGGCGAGTGTCGTCTTCGCGATGATCGCTGTCAAGTCACGGGTGTCGTTGTCGGTGGTCGACCCGGACAAACCCGGTATGAGATCAGTCGGCGGCGCCCGCCGGGTGGCTGGACAGGCCGGCACCCCGAGCCCGCGGCGCGACGCGCAGCGGTCTCGAGGACGCGGTCACCGGTCGGTGGCCGGGTCGGCTGAGGTGCCGGCGAGGATGCGGTGGGCCGACCGTACGAGCGAGCAGGGGAAGGGGACCAGCCGCGCCCACGAGCCCAGGCAGCCTTCGCAGATGCCGTCCCGTTCGGTGTGCTTCTCAAGGAGTGTGAGGGCCTCGCTGCGGGTTTCGGGTGCCCTGAAATCCTTCATGACGGTCCTTGGTGAGGATGCTGATGATCACGTCACAGGGCAGGGTCGCGGCGCACGCAGCCAGTTGTTGAGCCGCGCCTCCAGGTGCGCTCCCCACGTCTGCCCTAGTTGAACGGGCGGGCATCGGCTCGCTCGGGTTACGCAGATCCGGGGGAGTGTCGGGAAGGAGTCAGATCATCTGGCGGCCTACCGCCCGCACACGTTCTCGCCCGCGCAGGGTGACGCCGGAGGGTGAAACCGCATCTCACCCTCGGACGCTCTCATCGGCGTACGACCATGGCCCCTACCGTCGGTGCATGCCGCTCGACACGCTGTTGGTGATGTTCGTCGTCCTCGCACGGACAGTGGGGGCCGGCGGATGACGTACCCCGACCAGGCGGAGCTGGCCACAGCCGGTCCGGATATCGACGACGAGCCGTTGCTGGTACGTCCCTACGTCCGCCTTCGCGAGCACCCGGAACGCCCCGCGGACGACGCCATGGGCGGCCCGCCGCCGTCGGCCGGTCAACCCGAGCATGACGACCCGCCGGTGGCGACGCCCGAGCGCGCCGGCCCGGCCCGTACAGGCAGGCGGATCGGCTCAGCCCTGACCAGGCACGCCTCGGCGGTCCATCGCGGCCGGCGTCGCCTGCTCTCCATCGGCTCGGGCACGCTGATCCTGCTGCTGGGTACGACCGCGCTTGTGCTCGCGTTCGGCGACCAGTCGGCGGCGCCGGCCGCGGACGTGGACGGGGCCGCGGCACCGGAGGGCAGTCACCTCGCCACCGGCGCCGCGCCGGCCTCACCGCCGTCGCCGGCGGCAGACCTGCCGGCCAACCCGCTGTCAACCACCGGGGCGTCGTCGCCGCCCGGGTCGCCGCCCGGATCCGTGCCGCCACCCCTTCCATCGGACGGCGTCCAGCCGAGCGGTTCCCCGGTGCCCGACGAGCAGCCCGTAGCGGGGCCGCCACCGCCGGCCGGCACCCGCACCGGCCGGATCACCAGCGTCTCCGGACTGTGCCTCGACGGCGACGCCGGCCCGCGCGCCGACAGGATCCGCAGGTGGGACTGCGACGGCAGTTCGGGTCAGACCTGGACCGTGGCGGCCGACGGCACCGTTCAGGCCCTGGCCCGATGCCTGCAGGCATCGGGCGACCGGGTCACCCTGCAGACCTGCGACGGTGGCCCCGCCCAGCAGTGGCGGCCGGGAACCGCGGACTCGCTGGTCAACCCGGCGTCGGGGCGGTGTCTCAGCGGGCCGGACGACGACGAGGGCAGCCGGGCCTCGCTGCGCATGGCGGCCTGTAACCAGTCCGATGGGCAACGATGGACCCTGCCGTGACGCACGCCGCGCGCACCCGGTGCGGTTCGAGATGCGCCGCTCACCGGCCGGCGGCCGTGCCGGACCAGGGCTGACCGGGGTCGGTGGAGGGGTTCTGCGCGATCGGGTACAGGGCGGTCGGCGCCGTGTGAACGCCGGGCGTGCCGTACGTGCCGGGGCTGCCGGGCTGGGTCGGTACGTGCGGATACGTCGGGTCCCGATCGGCCGCAACGCGTTGCGGTCCGCGCCGCCACACCAGCAGGCCGATCACGCCGATCCCACCGAGCAGCAATAGCGCGCCGATCGTGTACGTCAGCCAGGTCAGCGAGCCGCCGCCGCCCGGCGAGCCGCCGCCGGCAAGCGGTGACTGGCCGATCGGCGCTGTGCCGCCGGCCGGCGCCGACGGGTCGCTGCCCGCCGGTGACGGCGTCGGCGTCGAACCCGCCTGGGTCGGGGGCTGCTGTCCCGGCGGCACGATCGACGACCGGTACGGGCCGGCCGCGCTGACGCCCGTGTTGTCCTTCCTGGGCCGCACCTGCACCGACAGCGTCAGCGCGGTGCTCGGCAGCTTCTTGCTGAACGACAGCTGGTAGGTGACGTCCAGTCCGTCGCCGGGCGGCAGCGCGAGCGCCCCGAAGTCGATCTGCTCGGTTGCGGTGACGGCACCGCTGCGCACGCCGCGCTGGGTGAACGTCCCCACGTCGCGCGGCTTGTCGGGGGTGCGCTGGCGCCGCAGGTCCACCAGGTCGCCGACGAGGCCGTCCGCCTGCAGCAGGAACGACACGTCGAGATAGCGGAGGGTCTCCTGCGACTGGTTGACCACGTGCACGGTGAAGGGCACGGGGTCACCTCCGGCGGGGAACTGTGCGGGCAGGTCGTCGATGCTGACCTGGCAGCATCCACCCTCGGCGAATGCCGGCGACGCCATGGTGAGGACCGTCGCCGGCACGGCGATCATCAGGCCGAGCACAGCCGTCGCGACGCTGCCGATCCGTTTACGTCGCATCTGTCCGATCCTTGCCGACCCGCGCCGATGCCCGCCATCGACAATCGGCCACGCTACGTCGATGCGTTACGCCAGACAAGATCCCCGCGAGTCGCCCCGGAGACCGCATGCCGCCGCGATCGTGACTGCC
>NZ_JBEXCY010000069.1:0-51151 GCF_040605515.1 Dactylosporangium sp. NPDC005572
CCGGAACTTACCGGCGTCACCATCGGAACGGCTGGGATGTCGCCGCGACGGTCAGGGTGGAACGCATGTGCCGCCTCCACAAGGAAGTGTTCAATTTCCTTGGTTCAAAGTTATTGGAGAGGCATACGACGCCGGAAGATCTTCCGTCGTCTTAACAGTTAACGCTCTGGCCTGCTGAGTGATTAACAGTTAAGAGTAGCCACGCCGGCGACGAGCACGGCGCCCGCGCGGGACGGTCGCCTGAATGAAAAAGCCGGGCGGCCGCACCCGCCAACTTGTGCGACCGCCCGGCGTCCTTGGTTGCAGGGCCCCCGTTCACCCCTGCGTTCAGCAGGTCACGTGAGGCGGATCCAGGCGGAGGCGTCGGACGGCAGGGTCCCGTCCTCGTTCAGGGGCACGCTCGTCAGCAGTACCTCGGCGTGCGGCGGCAGCGGCACCGCGGACGGGCCGAGGTTCGTCACGTTGGCGAAGCCGTCGCCGCGCGCGAACGCGAGCACCTGCGGGTCGGCGTCCAGCCACCGCATCGGCCCGTCCCCGAGCGAGGAATCGGCGCGGCGGATGCGCAGCGCCTCGCGGTACAACTCGAGGAAGGACCCCGCCACGCCCTCCTGGGCGGCGACCGTCTTGCCCGCCCAGCCCGCCGGCTGCGGGAGCCACGGGTCGCCGGTGGCGTCGGCCGGGCTGAACCCGAACGGCGGGGCGGACCCCGACCAGGGCAGCGGCACCCGGCAGCCGTCCCGGCCGGGGTCGATCCCCCCGGAACGGTGGAACATGGGGTCCTCGCGGAGCGCGTCGTCGAGGTCCTCGACCTCCTCCAGGCCGAGCTCCTCGCCCTGGTACAGGTAGACGGCGCCGGGCAGCGACATGATGAGCAGCGCGGCGGCACGGCCCCGGCGGGCGCCGAGCTCCAGGTCCGACGGCACGTCGAAGCGCTTGTCGGCGAACGCGAAGTTGGTGACCTCGCGGCCGAAGCGCGTCACCTCGCGCGTCACGTCGTGGTTGCTCAGCACCCAGGTGGCCGGGGCGGCGACCGGGGCGTGCACGGCCAGGGTCATGTCGATCTCGTACCGCAGCCGCTCGGCCTCCCACGGCGCCCCGAGGAAGGCGAAGTTGAACGCGGTGTGCAGCTCGCCCTCCTGGAGGTACCGCGCGAACGCCTCGTGGTCGGGCAGCCAGACCTCGCCGATGAGCGCCCGCGGCGGCGAGTAGGTGTCGGAGATGCGCCGCCAGGACTGGTAGATCTCGTGGATCCCCTCGTTGTCCTCGTAGTCGTCGCTGACCAGCGGGTCCTTGATGAGCACGGCGGCCGAGTCGATCCGGATGCCGTCGATGCCCCGGTCGAGCCAGAACCGCACGATGTCCTCGAACTCCTCGCGGACGGCCGGGTGGTCCCAGTTGAAGTCCGGCTGCTCGGGCGCGAACAGATGCAGGTACCACTCGCCGTCGGCGACCCGGGTCCAGGCGGGGCCGCCGAAGATCGACTGGAGGTCGGTCGGCGGCAGCTCGCCGTGCTCACCGCGGCCCTTGCGGAACCAGAACAGGTCCCGCTCCGGCGAGCCGGGCGCGGACGCGAGCGCCCGCTGGAACCACGCGTGCTGGTCGGAGCAGTGGTTCGGGACGATGTCGCAGATCACCCGGATGCCGGCGGCGTGCGCCTCCTCGATGAGCTTCTCGGCCTCGGCGAGGGTGCCGAAGATCGGGTCGATGGCCCGGAAGTCGGCGACGTCGTAGCCGCCGTCGGCCAGCGGCGAGGGGTACCACGGCACGATCCAGATCGCGTCGACGCCCAGGCCGGCCAGGTACGGCAGGCGCGAGCGCAGGCCCGCCAGGTCGCCGACACCGTCGCCGTTGCCGTCGGCGAAGCTCCGCAGGTAGACCTGGTAGATAGCGGCGCTGCGCCACCATGCTTGGTGGTTCTGGTCGGCCACGTGGAACCTGCTTTCTTGCATAGAAGTGTGGTGGGACGGTCAGGGGCGTGCGCTCAGCCCTTGACGGCGCCGCCCAGGCCGGCGCTGGAGAGGAACAGGCGCTGGAAGATGAGGAAGAACACGACCGGGATCAGCGTCGAGATCGCGAGGGACGCGAGGAACACGCCCAGATCGGTCTGCTGCGCGATCGCGGGCAGGCGCACCGACAGCGGCTGCTTGGCCTGGTCCTTGAGCACGAGCATCGGCCACAGGAAGTCCTTCCAGCTCGCGATGGCCGCGAAGACCGACACGACGCCGAGGATCGGCTTCGACATCGGCAGGACGACCGACCAGAACAGCCGGAACGAGCTGGCGCCGTCGACCTTGGCCGCCTCGAACACCTCGCGCGGGAGGCTGTCGAAGAACCGCGTCACGATCACCACGTTGAACGCGCTGGCGCCGGACGGCAGCCAGACCGCGAAGAAACTGTTGATCAGCGACGTGCCGATTCCGGGCGGGTTGAGGATCGTGAGGTAGAGCGGCACGAGGAGCACCACGCTCGGCACGAACAGGGTCGCGATCACCAGGCCGTGGACGATCTTGGCCCAGGCCGGCCGCAGGACGGACAGCACGAAGCCGCCCGTGGTCGCGACGAGCAGCTGCACGAACCAGGAGCCGGCGGCGAGCCAGATCGTGTTGAGGAAGTACCGGCTGATCTGGACGTCGTTCCACGCCTCGCTGACGTTCTCCCAGCGCACGCCGTGCGGGAAGACCGCCAGCGGCGTGCGGATGATGTCCTGCGTCGGCGTGATCGCGTACTTCGCGAGCAGCAGCATCGGCCCGATGCCGACCACCAGGAGCAGTGCCAGCAGCGTCCAGTGCAGGAGCTTCATGGTCACGCTGACGCGAGGGTTGCGCCAGTCCTGGTCGGAGACGAAGCCGCGGCTGCCGTCGAAGTGGGACGCCTTGGGCTTGCGGACCGGCCGGGCGACCCTGACCGCACCGGCCGGCGTCGCCTCGCCGGCCGGTGGCCGGGCCGGACTGGTGACGGTCATGGTGGTCCCCTTCTGGCCGGTCACGACTTGCTCCAGCCGGATGTGAGCTTGAAGTACACCAGCGACAGAATCGCCAGGAACGCGGCGAGCATCACGGACAGGGCCGTCGCCGCACCGTAGTTCCCGCCCAGGGAGCTACCGAATCCGTAGTTGTAGATCATGAGCAGGATCGTCAGCGTGGCGTTCGCCGGGCCGCCGCCGGTGAACAGGTAGGGCTCCAGGAACACCTGGACGGTACCAATGATCTGGAGAATGAAGGTGATGAGCAGGACGCCCCGCAGCTGCGGCATGGCCACGTGCCACACCTTCCGCCAGACGCCGGCCCCGTCGACCTCGGCCGCGTCGTAGAGCTCGTCCGGCACGCTGATGAGCGCGGCCAGATAGATGATCACGGTACCGCCGGCCGCGGCCCACGTCGCCTCGACGACCAGGGACGGCATCGCCAGGGACGGGCTCGACAGCCAGGTGTACGGGCCGAGGCCGACCCAGTCCAGGATCGTGTTGAACACGCCGTCCGCGGAGCCGTCGTAGAAGAACTTCCACAGCAGCACGGCGACGACCGGCGGCACCACCACCGGCAGGTAGGCGAGCGCGGAGTACAGGCCCTTGCGCTTGCGGACCGAGCTGATGAGCACCGCCGTCACCAGCGGGACCGGGAAGCCGATCACCAGGGCGAGCAGCGCGAAGTAGAGGGTGTTGCGGATCGCCGTGGGCAGGTCGGGATCGGTGAGCACGTACTGGAAGTTGTGCCAGCCGACCCACTTCGGCGTCCCGACGAGGTTGGTCTTCTGGAAGCTCATGACGACCGACCGCACGATCGGCCACCACGAGAAGACGCCGAAGATGACCAGGAGCGGCAGCGCGAACACGATCGAGCTCAGGCCGCCGCGCTGGACCCAGGTCATCGGGTCGCGCCGGCGCGGCCTACCGCTGGTCGCCGGCCGATGGTTGCCCCTGGCGCCGGTGGCGTCGCCGGTGCCGCGCGGGGCGCCCAGAGCACTCACGACACATCACTCCTCGTCCTGGTTTCCCGGCGTGGGCCGCCGGTCGTCCGGCGGCCCACGCCTTGCGGGTTGTTGATGGTGTGGTGAGCGTCAGCCGGCCGCGTCGATGGCGCGCTGCGCCTTCGCGTTGGCCTCGGTGAGCAGCTGGTCGATGTTGGCGTTCTTGTCGGTCAGGACCGCCTGCACCGCCGTGTCGAGCGCCTTGTAGACGTCCTGGGTGGCGATCGCCGGCTCGTTGACGAGCTTGGCGTCGAACACCTTGCTGGTGAAGGTGGTCATCTGGTCCAGCGGGACGTTGACGTAGGTCTTGATCCAGTCCTGGTACTGCTGGTACTGCTGCTGGGTGAAGATCGGCAGCTCAGGGGTGCCCACGGGCTGCTTGCTCGCCACCTGGATCTCCGCGTTCTTCTTCGCGGCGCCCTCGTTGGTGTACTTGCGCAGGTAGTGGTAGTCGATCCACTTGACGGCGGCGGCCTTCTCGTTGTTGCTGGCCTTGCTCGACACGGCGGCCATGGTGCCGCCACCGAGCACGCCCGACTCGCCACCCGAGAGCGGGATCATCGTCAGACCGTACGACTTCGGGTTGATGTTGTTGGTCTGCACCAGGCTCGTGTAGACGTCCTGACCCGAGGTGTACATGCCGATCTTGCCGGCGGCGAACGCCTGGTTGATGCCCGACCAGTCGTAGCTGAAGTTCGCGCCCATGGAGTTGTCCGTCCAGCGCAGGTCCTTCAGGAACTGCAGCGAGGCCTTGGTCGCGTCGTTGGTGAGCGTGGCCTTCTTGCCGTCCTCCATACGCCCGCCACGGGAGTAGGTGTCGACCGTCAGCTGCCAGCCGCCGGTGCCGTCCTTGGACATCTGGGCGAAGCCGGCCTGGCCGGTCTTCTCCGCGATGGCCTTGGCGGCCGTGCGGACCTCTTCCCAGGTGGTCGGCGGCTTGTTCGGGTCGAGGCCGGCCTGGGTGAACAGGTCACGGTTGTAGTGCAGGCCGATCGCGTAGATGCTCTTCGCGGGGATGGCGTAGACGTGGCCGTCCGAGCCCTGGCCGTACTGCAGCAGGTTCTTGTTGAAGTTCGACGCGTACGCGAGCTGGGTGAGGTACGCCTGCATGTCGGCGATCTGCGCGTTCGCGATCAGCGTCTTCGCGTCGGTGAAGGGAATCTCGAACACCGAGGGCAGCGTGCCGCCGGCGAGGTCGGCCGCGAACGTCGTGGCCTTCCACTCGTAGTCGTGGGTCTTGACCGTGATGTTCGGGTTTTCCTTCTGGAAGTCCGCCACCTCGTCCGCGAGTGCCTGCTGGGCCTCGGGCTTCGCGCCGGGGAGGAGCCCCACGACGTTGAGCGTGACCTTGGTGTTCGGGTCGAGCGTCGTCGAACCAGAGTCGCCGCTGCTGCTGTCGTCCGATGAGCACGCGCCCAGCGTGCTGCCGAGCGCGAGCGCACCCACGACGGCGATTGCCATCGTGGTACGTCGAGAGAACTTCATCGTCGCTCCTTGTTGGGGGGTGTGTAGGCATCCGGCCCGGCACGGTGCGGATCGGATGGAGGAACTGCTTCGAACGAGGCCGGACGGGCAGCAGGGCGTCCAACCTGGGCTGCCCGGGGGTGCTGCAAGCGCGTTACTGATCGGTTTCCATCGCATCGCGTCAGGATTTCGGCCTGGCGTTGGCAAGAGATTAGGCTCACGCTCCACAAGAAGTCCATGGTCCGTTGCAAAATTTTAATGATCCACTGGCACTTGCTTGCACGGACACGCTCCCATTGCCTACAACTTGCGCGGAAGCGTCCCAAAATGGATCGAGCGGCATGCTGCCTATCCCACCTGCGTAGTCGCAAGATCACGGATCGCAACTTGTAAGCGCTTAACGTCGGCAACGCAAAGAGCGCCGCGACTCCCTTCCGGAAGTCGCGGCGCTCGCGGGCCTGCTGGGGTGTGCGGCGGTGCTTATGCCGCCGAGGGGGCCTTGGCCTCCTGCAACGCGCCCGTGGAGCCGCGCACGACGAGCTCGGGCTCGAAGAGCATCTCCTCGGTCGGCACGAGGGTGCCGGCGACCTGGCTGACGAGCAGCGTCACCGCGGCCTGGCCCATCGCCTGGATGGGCTGGCGGACCGTGGTCAGCGGCGGGTCGGTGCAGTTCATGAACAGCGAGTCGTCGAAGCCCACGACCGAGACGTCGTCGGGCACCTCGCGGCCGAGCCGGCGGGCGGCCCGGATCGCGCCCAGGGCCTGCACGTCGCTGGCGCAGATGATGCCGGTGACGCCGTGCTTGATGAGCCGGGTGGCGCCGGCGCGGCCGCCCTCCATCGAGAAGATGACCCGCTCGACGTCGTCCTCGCTGACCGACTCGGAGAACGTCGCGGCCGCCTTGAACGCGGCGAGCTTGCGGTTGGACGGGGCGTGGTCGGCCGGCCCGAGGATCAGCCCGATGCGCTTGTGCCCGAGCGAGATCAGGTGGTTGAACGCCTGGTCGACCGCGTGACCGTCGTCGACCGAGACGCGCGGGAAGCCCAGGTCGTCGATGGCCGCGTTGACCAGCACGGCGGGCAGCCCGCGCTCGTGCAGGCGGTGGTAGTGGTCGTGCTCGGCGGCCGCCTGGTGGTAGAGCCCGCCGCAGAAGATGATGCCGGAGACGTGCTGGTCGAGCAGCATCTCGACGTAGTCGGCCTCGGACACCCCGTCGGCGGTGCGGGTGCAGAGCACGGGGGTGAACCCTCGCTTGGACAGCGCACCGGCGACCACTTCGGCGAAGGCGGGGAAGATCGGGTTCTGCAGCTCCGGCAGCACCAGGCCGACGAGGCGGGCCCGCTCACCGCGCAGCTTGGTCGGCCGCTCGTAGCCCAGCACGTCGAGTGCGGTGAGCACGGCCGTGCGCGTCGCGTCTGAGATGCCGGGCTTGCCGTTGAGCACCCGACTCACGGTCGCCTCGCTCACGCCGGCATACTTCGCCACCTCAGCGAGTCGTCGAGTCATGCCCGCAAGCGTAGTGCATACCTACGCAATTTTTTGCACGGATGTCACCCACCCAACCACACCGCGGGCCTTCACCCCCGGACGCCCCGCGATCCTGGAGTTGCGGTCCCGGGTTTGTCCCGACCTTCCGGACATGTTCGGGACCACAACTCCAAGATCGCGGGGACGGTGCGCGGACCGGTCAGGTGCGGCCCTCGCGCTCCTGGGCGGCCTCCAGGGTCGATGAGTGCGGGACCCAGTCGGCGAGGCGGACCGGGTAGCCCAGGCCGCGCAGCTTCTCGATCACCTCCGGGTCGTCGTCCACGACGATCTCGATCGGCGACTCGCGGGCCAGCCGGGCCAGCTGGCCGGCCTTGAAGTCGCGGGACGGGCGGCGGTCGTTCGCCGGGCGCATGAACAGCAGCTCGGCGGGCAGCTCGTGGCGGCGCAGCCAGTCGGTCGTCAGCGTGCGCAGGTGCTCGGGGCGGCCGGTCAGCCAGACCAGGACGTGGGTGGCCGCGTACTCGCGGGCCAGTGCCACGCCCACCGCGAGGGCCGGGTCGCGGCCCGCGGCGGCGAAGAAGCGCGACCAGTTCTTCGGGCGGCGCTCGAGGTGGTGCAGCCGGTGCCGGACGTCGGCCACCACGCCGTCGACGTCGAACACCGCGATCGAGGAGTCCACCCGCACATCTTTCCCCACGGAACCCCGCGCCGCATCGGTCACGCCCGGTCGCGCCAACCGGCCCATCACCCGGTGCGGGTTAGCCGAAAGTGGCGTTTCCGCAGGTCAGCGAGGGGTAGGCTTCGCCCCGACGCGGCGTGTCGCGGCAGAGCGACGACGGGGACGGAGGGGTGACACCACCGGCCCCACCGCGCGAGTGAAGGGGGTGTCCGCTTGATGCGGATCGATGGCCTGCGGGCCGCACCGGTGACGAAGGATCACGGCCATGTGGCCGCCTGAACACGAGCGCTTCGCGGACCGGACGGCCGCGGGACGCATGCTCGGCACCGCGGTCGCGGCTCACTTGCGGCAACTCTCGATGGCCGGAAAGCGCCCGACCGGCGAACTGCCGCCGATGGTGCTCGCCCTGCCGCGCGGCGGGGTGCCCGTCGGCGTGGCGGTGGCGGAAGGCATCGGCGCCGACTTCGACCTGGTGATCTCGCGCAAGATCGGCCTGCCCTGGCAGGCGGATCACGGAGTCGGCGCGATCGCGGAGAACGGGCCGCCGGTCTTCGACCGCAGCGCGCTCGCCGCGGTGGGGCTCAACGCCAGCGATCTCGGTCCCGCGGTACAGCGGGAGCGGGTGGAGCTGCGAAGGCGCCAGGAGCGCTATCGCGGGTCGCGACCGGCACCCGACGTGGCCGGCCGGATGGTGGTGGTCGTCGACGACGGCCTCGCCACCGGGGTGACCGCGCGGGCGGCGGTCCGTGCCCTCCAGGCGGGCAAGCCCGCCCACCTGGTGTTCGCCGCGCCGGTGTGCGCGGCGGAGTCGGTCGACCTGCTCGCCACCGACGTCGACGCGGTGATCGACATGCACAGCCCGCGCGAGTTCCACGCGCTCGGGCTCTACTACCGGAACTTCGCCCCGCTCACCGACGCCCACGTGGCCGAGCTGTGCATGCGGGCCTGGGGCGCGGCAAAGGTGCCGGCCGCAGTCTGAAGACCGAAGAATTCAACTGCCCGCCCGTGGTGTTTATAACGCCGCGGGCGGGTAGAGCATCACCCCATGAGGGCGGGAGGCCTGCGGGCCAGCATCGAGCGCCGGGGTGACGCGACCGTCGTGCGCCTCGGCGGGGTGCTCGACGTCGAGAGCTGCCCGTCGCTGCGGTCCGCCGTGATCGGGTGCCTGGCGACGGAGCCGTCGGTGATCGTGCTGGACGTCGCCGACCTGCGGCACCAGGACGACGTGGCCCTGACGGTCCTGCCGGCGCTCGCCCAGCACGCCGCCGCCTGGCCCGGCAGCGCCGTCACCCTGGCGGCCGCTCCCCCGCCGCTCGCCTCGGCGCTGGACCGGATGGCCGTCATGCGGCTCGTGCCGCTCTTCCCCACCACCGACGCGGCCCTCGCGCACCGGCCCGACGGCGCCGCTCCCCGCCGCCTCGAGGTGACCCTGCAGCCGATGGTCGACGCCACCGCGGCCGCCCGGCACCTCGTCGACCGCGCGTGCCACCTCTGGGACATCCCGCAGGTCAAGGACCTCGCTGAGCTCGTCGTCACCGAGCTGGTCAGCAACGTGGTGCGGCACGCCCGGACCGAGATGGAGGTCTGCGTGGCGCTGCGCCGGCGGCTGCTGCACGTCGCGGTGCGCGACCACAGCGCGGATCCGCCGCGGCCCGGCGCGACCAATGACTCACTGCGCGAGGACGGTCGCGGACTGTTGGTCGTCGGCGCGTTGACCGCCGGTTGGGGATATACACCTGTGCCCGATGGCAAAGTCGTCTGGGCCACTATTCGAATCTGAGGAAAAAGGTCACCCGCCAGCTCACCCTTTCGCATGGAAATCGGCGACTTCGCCGTGCGTACAGTGATGCGGAAAGCCAATCCGCCCACGTCCGTGACCGCACGCTCAACCGCGAATCGCTTGCCCCGCAATGCGATGGGATAGGGGGGAGTCTCCACCATGGAGACAATGCCCATAGAAGAAGTCCGAAGTGATTCGGTACTTTCACTGGAGACCTGGCGTAATGGCGACGACGAAGTCCTGCGACCGTCGGGAATCCTCGACTACGCGGCCAGCCTCGATCTGCGCGTGGCGCTGTTCGAACGTCTCGACGCCGGACACAAACAACTGACCGTCGACCTTTCCCGGCTGCGCCTGCTCGACTGCGCCGCCGCCGACACCTTGCTGCGGGCCCAGCTGGAGGCCCAGGAGCGGGGCGGCGCGCTGCGCGCCCCCGGCGCCAGCGAGCTGGTGCTCGACGTCCTGGAGATCATCGGGGCGGCGAAGCAGCTGAGGGCGTACGACGACCCGCCGCCCGGCTCGCCGCCGGCGGACGCCGACGCGGACGAGGCGGGAAACGACCCGCCGAGCCAGTGGACGACCGTCAACGAGCTGCTGCGTCAGGCGGCCGCCATGGACCGCAGCGACCCCCGGCGGGGCGCGCTGCGCGAGCGGGCGATCGAGCACAGCCTGCCGCTCGCCGACCGGCTGGCCCGCCGCTTCCACGGCATGGGCGAGTCACCCGCCGACCTGAGCCAGGTCGCCGCCCTCGGGCTGATGAAGGCGATCGACGGCTTCGACCCGGACTACGGCACCGATTTCGGCGGCTACGCGACGCCGACGATCGTCGGGGAGCTCAAGCGGTACTTCCGGGACAAGGGCTGGGGCGTCCACGTCCCGCGCCGCCTCCAGGAGCTGCGGATCGAGATCAACCGGGTCCGCGACACGCTCGGCCAGCGGCTGGGCCGCTCGCCGACCCCCAAGGACGTCGCCGAGCACCTCGGCGTCGACGAGGAGCAGATCCTGGAGGCGCTGGTCGCCTCGTCGGCATACCGGCCGGTGTCGCTCTTCGCGCCACTCGGCGGGGACGACGACGCGGGCACGCTCGCTGACGTGCTCGGCGACGACGACCGGGACATCGACGGGGTGGAGTTCCGGCAGGCGATCAAGCCGCTGATCGCCCGGCTGCCGGAGCGCGAGCGGCGGATCCTGTCGCTGCGCTTCTACGGCAACCGCACCCAGGCCCAGATCGCGGCCGACCTGGGCATCTCCCAGATGCACGTGTCGCGGCTGCTCAGCCGGACCCTCGAGGGACTGCGGAGGGCGCTGCTGGACGGCTAGAGCCTGGCGGTTGGGATCTTCGGTCGTGGGGTAGGAGGCTCCCCGGTGCGGGCGCCGACGCCGTCGCGTGTCTGCGCCCGCCCGACCGAAGGGGGAGATGTGACTGACCTCCACACCGTGGAGATCGCCGCCGTCCTGCGCCAGCTCACCGCGCGCCTCATCGCCAGCGACGACCTGGACGAGGCCATGGAGGACCTGGTGGAGACCGCCGCGGACCTCGTCGACGGGGCCTCGTGGTGCGCGGTGACCCTGGTGCGGGCCGGCGGCCCGTCGACCGCGGCGGCGTCGTCCGGGCTGCCGGCGGACCTCCTCGACAGCCAGTACGACAGCGGCACCGGGCCGTCGATGGAGGCCATCCGCTCCAGGGATCTCATCCTGAGCGACGACCTGGCCGTCGACACCCGGTGGCCGCGGTGGCGCGAGCGGGCCCTCGCGGCGGGCGTGCGCGGGGTGATCACCGTGCCGGTCGACATCGACGAGCAGGTGATCGGGGCGCTGACGGTCTACTCGGCCGCGGCGGGCTCGTTCACCACGGACGTCGGCCTGACCGCGATGCTGGTCGCCGAGCACGCCGGGCTGCTGCTGTCGGCCGTCCTCGACCGGGGCCGCCGGGCCGGGCTGCACGCCCAGCTGGAGGAGGCGCTCGCCGACGGGGAGACGGTGAACCGGGCGGTCGGGATCATGATGGTCCAGCGCGCCTGCTCGGCCGACTCCGCGCTGGAGGTGCTGCGCAGCACGGCGGGGCGGCTGCAGCTGCCGCTCACGACGGTGGCGCAGCGCCTGGTCGAGACCGTGGAGCGCCGCGCCACCGTATAGCGCCGGCTCGGCGACGGTCAGGCGCCGCGTGCCCGTCGCGTTGGCGGGCGGCTGCCGCCGTTCAGTGCGACAGGCAGTCGATGGTGGCCAGCAGGTTGTTCAGCGGGCGGCCGCTGGTCAGGCCGGTGTCGGCGAGCGACAGCCCGTGGACCGACGTCGCGTGCGGCGCGTTCGCGCTGTAGAACACCACCGGGAGGCCGGCCGTGGCCCGGTTGGCCCGCAGGAGGTCGAGCAGCTCGTCCCCGTCCTGCCGGGGCAGGTGCAGGTCGAGCACGGCCACGTCGAACCGCGGGTGGTCGGCGGCCATCGAGAGCGCCTCCCGCGGGCTCGCCGCGGTGATCACGTGGTGGCCGCCGATCTGGAGGCGGATCGCCGTCGTCTCCCGGATCGCCGCGTCGTCGTCGATGAGCAGGACTCGCGCCATGACAGCAGGGTTCCCTTCCCGATGGGGCCGCAACCTCCCCATCGGTCCGAATCGGCCGGAATCGGCGGGAACCTGAGTGCTACTGCCGCGGGCGACGCCGGCGCATGACGATGATGACCACCACGACCGCGACCACCACGACCACCGCGCAGCAGCAGGCGCCGATGAGGCCGCCGCTGGCGCGCGGGCGTCGCTTGGCGACCTCACCGCCGAGCTCCAGGGTGGAGGCGTCGACGACGGTGGCGAGATAGGCGTGCAACCAGGCGAAGACTGCGCTCATCCCGCCACCGTAGCCGGTCGTGTCACGCCCGCAGCCAGGCCGTGGTGTCCGGGGGCAGCGTGCCGTCGGCGGCCAGGTCACCGCTCGCGAGCAGCACCTCACCCGCCGGCAGCGGCACCGGCACCGGGCCGAAGTTGGTGATCACGCGGATACCGCCGTTGCGGAAATCGACCACATCCTCACCCTCGCCGGACCAGGCCAGGGTGCCGCCGCCGAGGGCGTGCTTGCGGCGCTGGCGCAGGGCCTCGACGTACAGCGTCAGCGTGGAGCCGGGAACCTCACGCTGGGCGTCGGCGGCGAAGCGGGCCCAGTCGGCCGGCTGCGGCAGCCACGACGCCGGGCCGGGGCCGAAGCCGTACGACGGGGCGTCGGCCGCCCACGGCACGGGCACCCGGCAGCCGTCGCGGCCGCGGACCTCGTGCTTCGAGCGGAACCACGTCGGGTCCTGGCGGACGTCGTCCGGGAGCGCGGTGTGCTCGGGCAGGCCGAGCTCCTCGCCCTGGTAGAGGTACGCCGAACCGGGCAGCGACAGCATGAGCAGCGTGGCCGCGCGGGCCCGGCGCAGGCCGAGGGCCTCGTCGGGCTGCCGGTCGCCGATCCCGATGCCGCCCTGGGTGGAGTAGCCGGGCTCGAAGCCCAGCCGGCTCGCGTGCCGGACCACGTCGTGGTTGGACAGCACCCAGGTGCAGCTCGCCCCGACCGGCTCGACGCCGGCCAGGCTGGCCTCGATCGCGGCGCGCTGGTCGGCGGCGGTCCACGGCGCCATGAGGTAGTTGAAGTTGAACGCCTGGTGCATCTCGTCGGGGCGCACGTAGCGGGCCAGCCGCTCGGCGGGCGCCACCCAGGCCTCCCCCACCATCATCCGATCGCCGTCGTAGCTGTCCAGCACGCGGCGCCACGAGCGGTACACCTCATGCACCCCGTCCTGGTCCCACATCGGGGGGACGCGGTGCTCGGCGCCCGGGCTGGTGATCGGCACCTGCGCCTCGGTCCAGTCGGGCAGGCCGCTCTCCTTGATGAGGCCGTGGGCCACGTCGACGCGGAAGCCGTCGACGCCCCGGTCGAGCCAGAAGCGCAGCACGTCCTCGAACATGGCGCGGACCTCGGGGAGGTCCCAGTTGAGGTCGGGCTGGCTGGTGTCGAACAGGTGCAGGTACCACTCGCCGTCGGGCACGCGGGTCCAGGCCGGGCCGCCGAAGACGCTCTGCCAGCCGTTGGGCGGCAGCTCGCCGTCGACGCCGGTGCCTTTCCGGAAGTGGTACCGGTCGCGCGCCGCACTGCCGGGCTCGGCGGCGAGGGCCTCCTGGAACCAGACGTGCTCGCTCGACGTGTGGTTGGGCACCAGGTCGACGACGACCCGCAGGCCGCGCTCCTTGGCCGCGGCGACCAGCGCGTCGAAGTCGGCGAGCGTGCCGAACCGGGGGTCGACGTCGCGGTAGTCCGCGACGTCGTACCCGGCGTCGTGCTGCGGAGACGGGTAGAACGGCGACATCCAGAGGGCGTCGACGCCCAGTTCGACCAGGTGGTCGAGGCGCGACGTGATGCCGCGCAGGTCGCCGAGGCCGTCGCCGTCTGCGTCGGCGAACGACCGCGGGTAGACCTGATAGATCACGGCATCGCGCCACCAGACCAGCTGACTCACCCCTTGACTCCACCGGCCAGCAGGCCGCGCACGAAATAGCGTTGCAGGGACAGGAACACGATCAGCGGGATGACCATCGACACGAACGCGCCGGACGTCAGCCGCTGCCAGTCGTTGCCCCGGGTGCCGGCCAGCTCGGCGAGCCGGACGGTCAGTGGCCGCGAGTCCACACCCTGGGTGAAGACGAGGGCCACCAGAAGATCATTCCAGATCCACAGGAACTGGAAGATCGTGAGTGACGCCAGCGCCGGCGTGATGAGCGGCAGGACGATCCGCCGGAACGTCATCGCCGGGCCCGCGCCGTCGACCCGGGCCGCCTCGAAGAGGTCCTTCGGCAGCTCGGACATGAAGTTGTGCAGCAGGAACACGCCGAGCGGGAGGCCGAAGCAGGTGTGGGCGAACCACACCGCGAAGAACCCGCCGCCCATGTCGGTGAAGCCGCTCAGCAGCTTCAGCATCGGGATGAGCGCCATCTGGATCGGCACGATCTGGAGGGCGAACACGCCGATGAAGATCCAGTCCCGGCCGCGGAAGTTCAGCCACGACAGGGCGTAGGCGGCCATCGCGGCCAGGCTGACCGAGAACAGCACGGCCGGCACCGTGATGGTGAGCGAGTTGATGAAGTAGCTCGCCAGCTGGCCGGACGAGGCCGACGTGCCGAAGACCACCTCGTTGTAGTTGTCGAGGGTCAGCGTGGGGTTCTTGAAGAACGTCCACCAGCCGGTGGTCTTGATGTCGTTCTCGGGCCGCAGCGACGAGACGAACAGACCGAACGTCGGGATGGTCCACACGATCGCGATGATGATCGAGATCACGCTGGCCACCCGCGAGGTGAGCCTGCGCCGCACGCGGCCGGCCATGGTGCTCGGCTCGGGCCGGTGGAGCGGGCCGGCCTCGGGAGCGTCGGTGCTGACGGTGCTGCTCATCGGATCTCCGTTCGGTGCCGCAGCTGCCGGACCTGGAAGATGACGATCGGGATGACGAGCACGAACAGCAGCACCGCGAGGGCGGAGCCGTGGCCGTTCTCGTACGCCCGGAAGGCCTGGTTGTACATCTCCAGCGCGAGCACGCTGCTCTTGAACTGGCCGCCGGTCGACGTCCGGACGATGTCGAAGACCTTCAGCGTGGCGATCGTGATGGTCACGACGACGACCACGACGGCCGGCCGGATGGACGGCATCGTCACCCGCCAGAACATCTGCCACGGGTTGGCCCCGTCGAGCCGCGCCGCCTCGACGATCTCGGCCGGGATGGCCTTGATCGCGGCGGAGAGGATGACCATCGCGAAGCCGGCCTGGATCCAGATCAGCATGATGATCATGTAGAACGTGTTGCTCGGCGAGTTGCTCAGGAACTGCTGCGGCTCCAGGCCGAGCCAGACCAGGATCTGGTTGAGCAGGCCGATCTGCTCCTGGTCCGCCTCGCGGAAGGCGTAGATGAACTTCCAGATGATCGCCGCGCCGACCAGCGAGATGGCCATGGGCATGAAGATCAGCGACTTGGCGATGCCCTCGCCGCGGGCCTTGTCCACCAGTACCGCATAGATCAGGCCGAACGCGGTGGACAGCAGCGGCACGCAGACCACCCAGATGAGGGTGTTGCGCAGCATGAGCAGCGTGTCGTCGTTGGTGAAGATCCACTTGTAGTTCTCGATACCGACGAACTCCTGGCTGGCGGCATCGAAGAACGACAGGTACACCGTGCGGATCAGCGGATAGAGCAGACCCACGCCGAGCAGGACGAGCGCCGGGCCGAGGAACCCGGCCATCTGCAGCCGCTCCTTGCCCTTCCCCCACCTGGGCAGGATGTCGAGCACGAACAGCAACGCGCCGACCACGACGATGAACCCGCCCATGTAGGCGAGCGCAGGCCAGATCTTGGCGACGTCTTCGGAGAAGTCGTATTCCATGGGGTGTCCTCCGACCAGCCGGGTCCGGCGCCGTGGTGCGTGGCGCCGGACCCGGACTTCAGTTCGCTACTTGGGCCAGGTGCTTTCGATGTAGTCCAGCGTGGCCTTGGTGTCCTTCGTGCCGTTGATCCAGTCGGTCATGCCGGTCCAGAAGGACTTCGAGCCGACCGCGGCGGGCATGAGGTCCGACCCGTCGAACCGGGCCACGGTGGCCGGGTCCTGCAGGATCGTGACGGACAGCTTGTCGATCGTGCCGCTCACGTTGCTGGCGTCCAGGCCCTTGTTGGCCGAGATCCAGTCACCGAGCTTGGCCTTGCTGTTCGCCCACTCGGCCGAGGCCAGGTAGGTCTGCACCTTGACGACCTCGTCACGGTCCGAGAAGGCCGAGACGAACTCGCCGGCGATGAGGACCGGCTTGCCCTTGCTGGGGTCCAGCGGCGGGAAGTAGAAGGCGAAGACGTCGCCGTCCTCAGCGACCTTGGTGCCCTTCTGCCACTGGTTGGAGTAGAAGTTCGCCTGGCGGTGCAGGCCGCACTTCTTCTCCTTGACCGGCAGGCCACCCTCCTGGAACGAGGTGGTGACGATGGTCTTGGGGTTGCCGACGTACTTCGGGTTCTTGAGGATCGACGCGGTGCGCTCGGCGGCCGAGAAGATCTTCGGGTCGTTGAACGGGATCTCGTGGTTGACCCACTTGTCGTAGGTCTCCGGACCCTGGTCGCGCAGGACGATGTCCTCGATCCAGTCGGTGGCCGGCCAGCCGGTGGCGTCACCGGACTCGATGCCCGCGCACCACGCCTGGATGCCGCTGGCCGCGATCTTGTCGCTGAGCTGGATCATCTCGTCCCACGTCTTCGGGACCGTGTAGCCCTTCTCCTTGAAGAGCTGCGGCGAGTACCACACCAGCGACTTGACGTTGGCGCCCATCGGCACGCCGTAGACCTTGCCGTCGACCGTGGCGTACTTGGCCCAGTCCTTCGACCAGTTCTTGTCGAGGTTGGCCTTGACCGGCGCCGGCAGCTCCTTGAGCTGCTTGCTCTTCACGAAGGAGGCAAGGAGGCCGGGCTGCGGGAAGACCGCGATGTCCGGCGGCTGACCACCGTCGGCGCGCACCTTCACCTGGGTCTCGAACTCGCCCGAGCCCTCGTAGTTGATCTTGATGTTGGTGCAGTCCTCGAACTGCTTCCAGGACTGGGTCAGCTTGTCGGCCTCGGCGTCGCGAATGGTCGCGTAGATCGAGACTTCCTTCTTCTTGTCGACCTTGTATTGCGCGTACGGCGCGCACTCGGGCTTGTCGGCGGTGCTGGAGCCGGAGTCGCTGTCGCTGCCGCAAGCGGCTGCCGCGAGGGCCAGACTGGCCACACCGGCGAGCGCGAACGCCCGACGCCGCCACGAGGGGACGGCCATGGTTAGCCTCCTTTGGCTTACCCGGTCCGGGCGGGTAGCCGCCCGCGTACCGGTGTGCTGTGTTCCTCGGATGTAAGCGTTTGCAGGGTTGGTTTGTCGAGAGCCTTGGCCGCTTTCATCGATAACGAGTGAGTAACACGATGGACATATTGCCGTGCGGCGCTGTGTTGCTAGCCTCGCCCTGTGGCCGACCCTTCCGTGCCCGTGAGCATGGAGGACGTGGCCCGGCTGGCCGGCGTCTCGACGGCCACCGTGTCACGCACCCTCCGCGGGCTGCCCAACGTCTCAGAGGAGACGCGCGGCCGCGTCCTGCAGGCCGCGGAGTCGCTGTCGTACGTGGTCTCCCCGATCGCGTCGCGGCTGGCCAGCGGGCGCACCCACACGGTCGGCGTGATCGTCCCGTACGCGTCGCGCTGGTTCTTCGGCCAGATCGTCGCCGGCGCCGAGTCGGTGCTGCGCGAGCACTCGCTCGACCTCCTGCTGTACAACCTGGGCGACATCCCGGCCCGCCAGCGCTTCTTCGGCCAGCTCCCGCTCCGCCGCCGGGTCGACGCGGTGCTCACCGTCGCGATGCAGTTCACCGATGCCGAGATGTCGGCCATGCGAAGCCTGGGCGTCCCGATCGTCGCCGTCGGCCACCACGTCCCGGGCGCCGGCTGCGTGCGCATCGACGACGTCGCGGCCGCCGCCACCGCGGTCCAGCACCTCCTGGGTCTGGGCCACAAGCGCATCGGCATGATCTCGACCTACAACGACCAGAGCATGTTCCTGCCCGTCGCCCACGCCCGGCGGCGCGCGTACGTCGAGACGCTGGCCGCCGCGGGCGTCCCCTTCAACGGCGAGCTCGTCATGTCCGTCCCCCATGGCATGGACGGCGGTGAACAGGCGATGCGCCGCCTGCTCACCCTGGCCGACCCGCCGACCGCCGTCTTCGCGGAATCGGACGAACTCGCCTTCGGCGCGCTGAGCGCCCTTCGCCGTACCGGACGTCACGTATCGGTCATCGGCTTCGACGACCACGAACTGAGCGCGTTGCTGGACCTGACCACGGTCCGCCAGCGCGTCTTCGAGCAGGGGGTGCTGGCCGCCGGGATGCTCCGCCGCGCGATGACCACGAGCGACTGGAGCCCGGAAGAGCTGCTGATGCCCACCACCCTGGTCCTTCGCGCCTCCACCTGGCCGGTTGCGGTTAGGACGCCAGACGCCGGGTAGGTCGCCGCCGCCACTTTGGAACTGATTCCGGAACCCGGGGGTGTGCCATGACAGCGGAAATGCCGAACCCACCCGTGACGTGGGACCAGCCCGACGAAGAGCTCGAAGAGCTCGTCGGACCCGACGCCGACATGATGATGGAGGAGGACTCCGACGAGGCTCCGCAGACGGACTTCTTCTGGGAGGACGACGAGGAGTAGCGACGCACACCGGAGGGGCGGGGGTATCTCGTTGGTGGGGCACGCAGGGGGCGTGCTAGGGTTACCTCCGTTCAGCCGGGCGCCGCTAGCTCAACTGGCAGAGCAGCAGACTCTTAATCTGCGGGTTGTAGGTTCAAGTCCTACGCGGCGTACTCGAATTGGTGGCCCCTGCTTCGCGGCGGGGGCCTCTTGCCTTTGTCGAGTCCGTATTCTTCGCGCTCGCTTCGCTCGCTCCCCAGTGGGGGGGCTTCGCCCACCCACACCCCCCGAAAACCGCAGCCATGTTCGTTGGCGGAATTGCGGTCCACCCGCATTCTGTGGGCGGTTATTCGCGTGGCGGAGGCTATTCGTGTTCATCGTCACGGCGATCTGAGAGTGGCTGAGAATGTCCATCAGCACCGGGGGCGACACGCCGCCGAGGAGGAGCAGGGTCGCGCAGGTGTGCCGGAGGTCGTGGAAGCGGATCTGACGCACCGCGGCACGGTTGATCAAAGTACCAAGAAGGTGTAAGAGCGGGGCACGATTGGCGTCACCAGCAGCGGATCCATGCCGTTCTCCACCGCTTCGACGACGGCGGGCATCACGTGGGCTCAGACATCTGGTTCACCGGCGTCAGGGCCGACAGTCCTGCAGTCATCGATAGAGCCGAGCAGGTGCTGTCGGGCTGGCTGTCGGACATCGGGCCGTGCTGTTGTCGAGTCCGCATTCTTCGCGCTCGCTTCGCTCGCTCTCCAGTGGGGGGCTTCGCCCACCCACACCCCCGAAAACCCCAGCCATGTTCGCCTGCGGAATTGCGGTCCACCCGCATTCTGTGAGCAGTTGCTCGCGTGACAGCCGTCGATTGTGTTCAGCGTCACGGCGACGCGACTTTGGCGGTCCGTAGACGACTCTGCCGCCCCGGGCCCGTTGCAGCGTCTGCACCACCTGCGGCTGGCGTCGGCACAGGTCGCTAACACCCCAAGAGTTCTCGCCGCAGACCGGAGGAATGTTGGCTGACCTCAGCGGGTCAGGGCGGGGCTACCCGCTTCGATCCAGGCGGGCGGGCAGCCCGGATCGGCAGATGGATCAAGCTGTGCGGCGAGCGGGCTGCCAGCCCCCACACCAGTGCGAACGCCACGGCTGCCGGCTTGTCGACGCTGAACTGGGCACCGAGTCGTCCCCCGTAGAGCATGGCGTGCTTGAGGGCTCGCGCCGGCCGAACGACCCGGTACTCGTTTGGGCCCGGGCGGACGTGGCTGACCAACACCGGCCAGGCCTGCTCCGACAACCGCACCGGCACCTCGTTCTGCCTCCTGCAGCGCATGGTAGGCCCGGGCCACATCACGATCACCCGGTTCTGCCCGGCGCCCGCACCGGAGTCAGCGACGCAGGATCAACCCACAGACTCGACAAGCCCCGGTCCGCCGGCGAGACCGCGGACCAGGGCGCGAGCGTCGATCGGGCGAACAACGCAAGGTATGAGCGGAACTTGCGGTGCGGTGACACCCTCCCCGACCCGGCAAAACCCGTGGTCTGGGCCCGCAAACCAGGGTTAGCTTCCTGCTGGCTCAGGTCCTGCATGGTGGAGGCGACAGGCATTGGCACACGCAAGAGTGACGGTGTGTGTCGTCGTGACCGACGGGCAGCCGGTAATCGACGCGGTCGCCGCCGCCTTGGCGCCCTTCGACATGGCGGAGGATCCCGGCGGACGCTGGGACCGGTGGCGCATCAACGGCGGGAGTGTCGCTCGGGCGCTGCCGGTCCGCGCCGGCGGCGAGGACGATCCCCGAATCCTGCGGGTGTCGGCGCCGCCGGAGCAGTGGGTGCCCGGCCGATGTGACGGCGCCCCGCGTGGGCTGCTGGACTTCGCCCCCGACCGTGCGGTCGCGCGCGCACACGCCGAGGCCGAGTGGGCGGGATGGCACGCGTTCGCCAGGCGGTATCCCGCCGCGCGGCCAGTGCCCGAGTTCCTGGACCGGCACGGCGCCCACCGAGGGGGCGACGCGTTCAGGGCGGCGCAGCGAGACTTCATGAGCCAACCGGTCATCCGGGCCTACATGACTGAACATGGTCTCGACCCGGATCGCTTCCTGTGGCACGCGTTCAACGACCCGGTCACCGTTTTCGGTGACGACCAGGTGGAGTACGTGCGCAACCGGGTCGCGCGCGCCATCCCGACAGACGAACTGCTACGGCTCGACGGGGTCTGGCTGGACTACGGCGACTTCAGTACCGGCCAGTTCGACGAGGCCGCCCATGACCGGTACTACCGCACGGCAGACGCCTATTTGGACACGCTGCCCGATACGGCATACGTCGTCCGGCTCCGCATCCACTGCTGAACCGTCACAGCGGGTCCAACTGGACGGCAGACCGGGGCCGTGAAGCCCCGCTGCCGCTGCATCAAGGGGCGGTGAACGTGGTCCACGTCTCTGCGAGACGGAAGCCCATGGACTCGTACAGTGGCTGGCCCGCCGTGCTGGCATGCAGATAGGCGATGTCCGCGCCGGCGGCGAAGCCGTCTGCCATCGCCCGTGCGGTCATCGCCCGGCCCAGACCGCGGCTCCGAGCGGATGGAACGACGGAGATGTTGAAGACGCCGACCGCGTCGGCGCCCTGCAGACCCAGCCCGGTGGCGACGGGTCGGCCGGATACCTCGGCGAGGTACCCGGTGAACGCGGGAGTGTCGAGCACCCGACCACCCATCAACGAGCCGAATGCGCCCGCGGGAACGCCGAAGCCGGCGACGAGGGCGTCGGTGTAGCGGTCGCTCTCGGTCGAGCCGACCGCGCGGATCGGCGTCCGCCGCTCCTCGACAGCTCCGAGCACGGCGTCGCCGACGGTGCAGGTCATGAACGGCATGGCGCCGTGTCTGGTCAGTCCGTGCGAGGCCGCGAGGCCGGCGACCGCATCGCTCGCCTCCCCACGGACGATGATCGACCAGGGCAGGCCGAATCTGCCGACCTCGGCGGCCATCTCGTCCAGCGACTCGACGTCCGGGTCGAGTGTCGTGCTGAGCGCCGCGTTGAGCGACGCGATGGTGGCGTGCGTCACCATCGCCCGGGCATCGCCTCGCTCCCCATACCGGCCCTTCGGGGTCACACCGCACAGTCGCTGCATTGCGTCGAGCCACGCGGCCGCCGCCCGGTCAGTGGTGAGCGTGATGGTCGTTTCTTGTTCCACGTCTTCCGGACGCGATCCGCCACCGGAAAGTTCGGTTCGCGAAGGAAGAATCTCTGCTCTGGGCGGCGCTAGCGTTCAGGCATGCTGTTGTTCAACTCGGGGGCCGGTGATGCGGAGCTGATCGTCCGGGCCGCCCAGGAGGGCGATCCAGGTGGCTTCGCGCAGCTGTTCGAGCTGCATTACGCCGGCATGCTGGCGGTCGCGAACCAGATCCTGGGTTCCGGCCCGGACGCCGAGGATGTGTGCCAGGACGCTGCGATCACGGCGTTCGCCCGGATCGGCGAGCTGCGCGATCCCGCCGCGGTACGGCCCTGGCTGCACGCCATCGTGCGCAACAACTGCCGGACGTTGCTGCGCGCGCGCAAGCCCATCCCGGTCGGCGTGGCCGGCGAGGATCTGCAGGCCTCGGCGCTCGACGACCCGGTCGCCCGCATCGAGCTCAGCGCCCTGCGCGACTGGATCTGGCACGGCCTGCGGCAACTGTCGCCAGCCGTGCTGCCGGTGGCGATGCTGCGTTACTTCACCGAGCACAACTCGTACGAGCAGATCGCGGCCCTGTGCGGAATCCCGGTCGGCACCGTACGCAGTCGCCTGAGCGAGGCCCGCCGGCAGCTCGCCGTCGTCCTCCCACGCGTCCGTGACGAACGGCACGAGAAAGCACTGTCCGCCGAGCGGCGTGCGGAGGCCGAGGCGTTCCTCTCCACAGCCGCCGGCGACACGTCGCTGCGCTCGGTGCACGACCGCTGGGCCGACGACCTGACAATGCACTGGCCCGACGGCCGCCGGTCGACCGGGCTGAAACCGGTCCTCGACGTGATGGGCCTCGACTACGACGACGGTGTGAGCTACCAGCTGAAAACAGTGGTGACCGGGCCCGGTGTCACGATCTGGGAGCACGAGTTCATCAACCCGCCGGAGGACCCCGACCACTGCCCGCCCGCCGGCACCTGGTTGATCCGCGAGCGGGAAGGCCGGGTACGCGAGGTCCGCCTCCTGCACGCACCGCGACCGGGGCGGGAAACTCCCGGCCCGGCCAGTCGAACTTCCGGGCGCCGGCCGAAGTCCTGAGGGTATGACAACACACTCGATCCACGACGTGGCGTCGCAGCTCGCCGCGAACCGCCGGTACTGGTGCGGCTGGGCCGGCGCCCGGTCCGACACCGACCTGCCCACCTACCGCACCGACATCACCCACGGCCTGCTCAACGGGGTCCTGCGGATCCGCAACCGGCCGCTGGACGAGGCGATCGAGGAGGCCAGGCAGCAGCTGGCCGGTTCGATGTGGAACTGGTGGGTCGGTGCCGACAGCGACGAGGGCACGGCCGACGGCCTGCTCGCCCGCGGCGCCACGCAGACGGGCGACATGCCGATCATGGCGGTGGACGTCACCACCGTTGCCGGCTTCGGGGCGCCGGCCGACCTGAAGATCTGCCCGGTGATCGACCGGGCCGAGATGCAGGAGTACGTCCGGGCCTATGCCGAGCCACTCGGGTTCCGCAGCGACAGCGTCGACACCGTCGTCGACCATGAGCTGAATTTCGGGTACCCCGACGTGGTTCGGCTCGCCGGCATCGTCGACGGCAGGACCGTCGGCACCTGCACCCTGTCGCTCGCCACCGATGTCGCCGCCCTCTACTGCATCGCCACCGACCCGGAGTACCGACGGCGCAGTATCGCGACCGCCCTCACCCTGGAGGCGTTGCGGATCACCCGCGAGTCCGGCCGGCGGTTCGCCACGCTGCAGGCCAGCAGCGAGGGCGAACCGGTGTATCGGCGCATCGGTTTCGAGACCGTGGCACGGTACCGCCTCTTCAAGCTTCCGGAGTGAGCGGATGGCGCGGCAGGGCACGGCGGAGCAGATGAACGGAGCAGAGGACAGATGAGTTTCGAAGACGACGTGCGCGCCACGTTCCGGCGTGGCGACAGCGCCGGCGTGCTGCGGATGGCGCAGGCGGAGATCGAGCGGGCCCGAGCGGCCGGCGAACCGGGCGGCGAGGTCGAAGGGCTCTACGCCATGGCGCGCGTGGCCGCCCGCGGCGGCGACCTGTCCCGTGCCGAGCAGCTGGCGAGCGAGGCGCTGGAGGTCGCCGTGCGTTGCGGCGACCGGCGGCTGGAGGAGCGCCCGCGGCACGTGCTCGCCGCGGTGACCCGGATGTCCGGCGACTACGTCAAGGCGCGTGAGTTGTACCTCGCGAGCATCGCGTTGAACGAGGCGCTGGGGCAGCCGGAGATGGTGAACTCCGAGTACCACAACCTGGCGTTCACCGAACTGCACCTCGGCAACCTCGACCGCGCCCGGGAGCTGTTCGCGGCCGGGCGTGAACGGGTGTTCCGGGAGGGGTACCGCCTGTTCGTGCCGTATCTGGGTGTCGCCGCCGCAGCCTTGGCGTCGGCCGAGGGCGACCACGTGCGGGCCGCACGGATGATCGGGTTCACCGACAGCGCGTACGCCGCGATCGGGCAGGTGCCTGACCCGGACGACGCCGCGGAACTGTCGAACGCCCGGGCCGCCGCCGTAGCCGCCCTCGGAGAGGCGAGCTTCACGCCGGCGTACGCGGCGGGCGCGGCCCTGACGGACACCGAGGCGTTCGGGCTCACGTGGCGTAGCTGAACCACCACTCGCTCACGGCGGGCTGGACATCCTTCTCCCAGGACCATCCGGCCAACCTGTAGTCGGCCAGAAGCAGAGAGGCGAAGCCAGACGACGAGGAGCTGCGCCAAACCGCCGCGTAAGCACTCCCTGAGCCCGTCGTAAACAAAAGCACTGACCTCACGGTTCAGCAGCGCAGATCTACGAAAGCCCGTTCATGGAGGACGAGGTGCTGGCGCTGTTCGCCGCGCTCGGTTTCCCGTCTGGGAGGGAAATCGTGCCGGTCATCGACCTGCACGACAAGGCGTTCGGAAACTACGACGCTATCGCCAGCCTGGCCGACATTCACGCCGGCGGCCTGATCCGCGCGGCAGAGCAAGGTTACGTGCTGGGTCCCGAGCATGATCAGCCCCCGAAGGAACTGGACTACCTGCAGTTCAGCGACCTGGTGTGGGGCTCGGTCTACGGCGGCGGACTCAGCCGCGATGAACTGATCGCGGAGTACGAACGACTGACGTCGCGCTGGCCGGACCAGCGATCGGGCCGTGAGAGCTAGTTTCCGCGCCGATCCGCGCTGCAGTGGACCCCTTTCGGTGTGCAAAGTCGCAGCCGATAGCCTGCGACTTTCTCGAACTTCCTGTCCGCAATCCGGTAGCTGATCCGAACCGAGTGGAACAGTGTTGCCTCGGCACCGCTGACTCGGATGACGAAAATCAGCTGATAGTGCTTCCGATGGTCCGGCTGCGACGGCTGCATCGTCGCACCTGGAATCGCGTTCGCCTCGACTGGAACCGCATAGCCGAGGGCTTCTCCCTTGAGCGTCCCCACGGGAACGGCATCCACGTCCAGTAACCGCACCTCTTCGACGACCGCGCCGGCGTCATTCGTCAGCAACTCCGCGCGCTCAATGACGATCGGACGGCGCCCGTCATTGGTCATGATGATGTCGCCGTACGTCATTACCTGTCCGACATCGACTCCTAAGCCGACCCACGACTCGTAGTCACCCGTGTTGAGGCTCCGCGCCTCGGCCAAGACGTGACGCCTGACGAGATAAGCGGCACCCGCGGCGCCCAGGAGCACGACGAGCGCAACCGCGAGCGTAACGGCGGAGCGCGAGCGCAGCGGAGCCTGTTCGGCCTGCATGCGATGCCGTCAGCCTATGTCGATGATGCCGGACAGAGCCGGCCCTGATCTTCGGCCTGGTGCCTCACGCGGTCCTCCCCCGAACGCCATGAGTCAATGCAAGCGCATCCTCCCACGGAAAACGCCGCACAACCGCCCCTCGGGATTCCGTTTGCGACCGCGGCGGTGGCAGGACCGCGCCGTAGCCGGAACGGGTCGGCCGAACTGGTCGCAGGGCCGCCGGGACGACCGGGGACATCGACGGTCGGCAGCACCTAGGGTCGGGTCAGGGGTGAGCTTCCTTGACGCTCGACGACTTCCGGCGGCAGCTGCTGCTGTCCGTCGACGTCCGTGGCTACGGGCGTAGTGGTGACGTGCGGCAGCACGAGATCCAGCGGCTCCTCAGTGAGATCCTCGACGCCGCTGCGGGGCGGTCCGGGCTCGACCGGGCCGGCTGGCAGCGGCAGGCCGCCGGTGACGGTGAGCTGTCCGTCCTGCCGGCCGGGGAGTCGGAGGTTCGGCTGGTCGACGACTTCGTCCGTGAGCTGGCGGCCGAGCTGCGGTTCCGGAACCGGGACGAGTTGCCGGGTGATCGGCTGCGGATGCGCGTCGCCGTGCACCACGGGGTTGTCCGGGCGGCGCCGATGGGGTTCGCCGGCAAGGGTGTGGTGGAGGTCAGCCGGCTCGCCGACTCCGCCGTCGCCCATCTGGCGCTCGACCGGAGCGACGCCGATCTCGTCGTGGTGCTGTCCCGGCAGATCTTCGAGGACACGGTCGAGCACACGTCGCTCGATCCGGCGCGGCTGCGGCAGGTCACGATCGACCACAAGGAGTTCCGCTCGACGGCCTGGCTGCTGCTGCCCGGACGGGACATCCACGCGATCGACCTCGACCCGCCGGCCGGGCCGGACCCGGCACCGGGCGGGGGCGCGGGTGCCGGCGCCGGTGCTGGTGCGGTGCACAACACCGTGCAGGTCAACCACGGCAACGTCGTGCAGGCCGGGAACGTCCAGGGTGGCGTGGTCATGGGCGATGGGAAGCAATAGTGCCGCAGATCTTCATCTCGTACCGCAGCGGCGACGAGAGCTTCGCCGCCGTCACCCTCGACCACCTGCTGTGCGAGCGGTTCGGTCCGGACGCCGTCTTCCGGGACGCCCGGTCGATCCCGCCGGCGACCGACTACACCGAGGTGCTCCAGGACCGGCTGGACCGCAGCGACCTCATGATCGTCGTCATCGGCCCCCGCTGGCACCTCGACGCCCAGGGCGGCAAGCGGCTGCACGACCCGTCGGACCCGGTGCGGCAGGAGGTGTCGTTCGCCCTGCGCAAGGGCGTGCCGGTGCTCCCCGTCCTGGTCGGGGACGCCGTCCTGCCGGCCTCGGCGGACCTGCCCGAGGACATCCGGACGCTGCCCGTCCAGCAGTACCGGCGGATGCGGGCCGCCACCGCGGACGCCGACGCACAGCGGGTGGCGAGCGACGTGACCGCCCGGCTGGAGTTCCGGGAGGCGGGCACGGTCGCGGTGATGCGCGCACCGGCGTCACTCGCCCCGGTGGTGCGCCGGGCGGCGGCGGGGTGCGGGCTGCCCGGCGTGGTCCTTTCCCACGAGGCCGGCGTGCTGCGCCTGACCCAGCCGGGCGCCGCACACGCCCGCGCCGTCGCCGTCGGGCTGACCGGTGCGCTCGACGCGGTGCTGCGTGACGTGCCGGATGCGGTACCGCTGCGTATCGCCATGGATCATGGGACGTCCGCCGGCGGCGCGCTGCGCCTGCTCGACGATCCCGCGTTCGACCTCGTGCTGCGGAGGGTGTCGGCCCGGCTCGTGCTGGTGCTCTCCGACGCGCTGCACAGCCTCGCCGTGCGGCCCGGCGGCGGAATCGACAAGGCGGCGTACACGCGTTTCGCGACCGCGGCGGGGCCCGCGGCCTGGGCGCACGTGCCGGGCCGCCCGGGCCTGCCGGGCCTGCCGGCCGATGCGACCCGGGCCGGCCACCGGCCCGGGCACGACCCGGGCGGACCCGAGGACGACGGCGGCGGCGGACACCACAACGTCGTGGAGGTCAACCACGGCCGGGCCGTCCTGGCCCGCGACATCTACGGCGACGTCGTCCTCGGCGACCGGATCGACGGGGGCCAGCGGTGACCACGCCGGCGGGACCCGCACCCGCGACGACCACGACGACCGCGGCGGCACCCACGCCGGCGCCGGCGCCGGCAGGTGGGCCCGACGCGGGCGCGCCGAACGGCGGCCAGCCCGCCGCGCCCGGCCAACCGGCCGCCCCCGACCCGACGGGCGCCGCCGCCCCGGTGGAGGCGGTCGACAGCGGATCGTGGTCCGAGCCGGGGCAGGCGACCGCCCGCTCGGGCGAGGGCACCGCGCGCCGGGAGCACTGGACGGCGGCCCGCAACATCTACGGTGACCACGTCGCCGGGCACAAGATCGTGCTGAGGATCGGTGACAAGACCCTGCCGGTGCCGGAGCTCTCCGCCGACCTGTCCGACCCGGTGCACTACGCGTTCGTCGACCCCGACAACTGGCTCGACCTGTGCGACCGGTTCCGCACCCAGCGCACGGCGATCGTGCGGGGCCCCGGCGGGGCCGGCAAGGACGCGAGCGCGATCCGGCTGCTCACCGGCGAGGTGGAGCGGGTGTACCACCTCGACCCGGCCGTCGAGATGCTGCACCTGGCGGAGTCGATCACCGAGCAGGCCGGCACGCTCGGCGGCGGCGACGGCGGCGTCGGCTTCCTGCTCTGCCAGCCGCATGACGCGGGCAAGCTGCACGGCTTCCTGTTCCACGCGCTGGAGAAGGCGCTCACCAAGGCCAACGCCCGGCTGGTGATCACCATGCCCGCCGGCGTGCTGCCGCCGGACAACGACCTGGAGCAGTACGTGCTCGACCTGCCCGAGGCGCGCGTGAGCCGGCGGCGGATCGTGCTGAGCCACCTGAGCTGGCGGCTCAGCGACGATCTCGCGGAGAAGCTGCTGGCGAACGCGGCCGTGCGCGAGCTGATCGAGGAGTTGGAGCACGGCGACCACAGCTGCCAGTCGGCGGCCGAGCTGGCCTGGATCATCAGCTCGGAGTGCAGCGACGCCGGCATCGTCAACGCGGCGCGGGTGCGCGAACGGCGGCGCCGGCAACGCGGCCACGCCTTCGACCGGTGGTTCGACAGCCTGCGGGACGCCGACGAGCGCAGCTTCGCGATCAGCCTCGCGGTGCTCGACGGGCTGCCCTTCGAGGACGTCTCCGACGCCGCGCGGCGGCTGCGCCGGAGGTTGGAGACCGCCCGGCAGCTGGTGGTGTCGACGACGGCCCAGGGCAAGTCGGAGCTGCGCATGAGCTCGCCCGACCTGCTGCGCGGCGCGACGGCGCGGCTGCTGCAGTCGCTGCGCGCCGACGAGGTCGACGAGGAGCAGCAGTTCGCCTACGGCACGGCGCCGGTGCGGATCGTGCGGTACAAGGACGGCAGCTATCCGCAGCAGGTGCTGGAGCGGGTCTGGCGCGGCTACCACATCCAGCCGACGGTGCTGGAGTGGCTCCACGAGCTGGTCATCTCACCGTCCGAGGCCATCCGCTTCTACGCGGCGAGCGCGCTCGGCGAGCTGTGCCGGTACTCGTTCGACTATGTCCACGCGTACTACCTCTCCCGCTGGGCGGCCAGCAAGGACTACCGCGTCCGCGAGGCGGTCGCCTACGCGCTGCGCGTCGCGGGGCGCGACCCGCGACTGGCGGTGGCCGTCGCGATGGTGGTCGGCGGCTGGTACGCCAACAAGGAACAGCCCTACCTGCAGGCCACCGCGGCCCGCGCGTACGGCGTCGGGGTCGGCGTGCCGGACACGGCGACCGCCATCGACCGGCTCGGCCGGTTGGCCACCATCGACGACTACTGGATCGCGATGGCGATCGGCGACGCGCTGGCGGACCTGATCCTGGAGGACGAGCAGGCCGTGGCCCCGATGGCGTGCGGCGCCCTGCTGGAGTGGTTCGAGAATCGGCGCCGGGTCCGCCCGGCCCAGCTCGCGTTCCTCATCCTGGCCAGCACCCTGGTGTTCTGGGAGCCCGCCGAACCCGGCCGGCCTCCGGCACGCTGGCCGACGCTGCTGCGGCTGGCCACCACGCTCGAGCCGCTCCGCGCGCCGCTCATCGGGCTCTGGCGGCGCGTCCTCAGCGAGAGCGTCCTGCACGAGGAGGCCCGGGCGGTGCTGAGCGGCTGGGCCGCGCTCGCCGAGAACGACCCGGCACAGCTGGACGACCTGGGGCAGCTCGTCGGCGCCGCGCTGTGGATGCCGGAGTGGAACCGCCGGATCGAGACGATTCTCGGTCGGCTCGCGCGGGACTGGGTCGCCGAGGAGAACCTGGTACCACTGCCGAACGCCCGCAAGACCGTGACCATGCTCTTCTCGGCGGAGGACAAGCTGACATGACCGACCCGATCAAGCTGATCGTGCACGAGGAGCCCGTCAAGCGGGTCACGCTGACCCCGGGCAAGGGCCGCCGGCCCTCCGTGGCCGTGGTCTACGCGACCCGCGAGGGCGATCTCGAGGTGCTCGACGGCGGGAAGCCGATGCGCTGGTCGGATCAGATGCTCACCAGGTACCGCACGCGCTACGAGGTGGACATCAGCGACCACCACCTGTCGCTCGAGTTCAAGGACAGCACGCCGCTGCCGACGCAGAGCGACGTCTACCACTTCCACGCCACGGTCAGCGTGAGCTTCCGGGTCACCGAGCCGGCCGAGACGATCCGGCGCAACGTGACCGACGCCGTCCCGCTCGTCCACGGTCATCTGCTCGGCATCTGCCGGCCGATCACCCGCCAGTACTCGATCGAGGAGGCCGAGGAGGCGGAGGCCAGCATCCACGCCCGGTTCCGCCGCGACACCCTCATCCAGGGCGGGATCACGCTCTACGCCGTCGAGGTCCGGCTCTCGCTCGACGAGGCCGGCCGCAAGTACCTGCAGGACATCGAGCACGCCCGGCGCGACGACAAGGTCAAGGCCGCCCAGCACGACACCAACGTCAACGACGTGGGCCGCAAGCATCACATCGAGCAGCTCCAGCAGGCCGGTGACCATGTGCTCCAGGCGCGCGAACGGCTGGCGATGGGGGACCGGCCGCTCGACGTCCAGGGCATGATCCAGCTCCACCTGCAGCGCCACCCGAACGACACCGAGGGCGCGATGAAGCTGCTCCTCGACTTCGAACAGAAGCAGCTGGAGTACCAGGAGCAGCGCGACGACCGCTGGCAGTCGATCCTGGCGACCATGGCGGCGAACGGCATGGCCCAGCCGGCCGACGTCGCGCCGCTGCTCGACGCCGCCGTCCGTCACCTGGAGGGGTCCGCCGGCGTCGTGCGCGCCGAGTCCACGGTGCAGCGGCCCGAGGAGCCGGCCCCGAAGCCGCCGGCCGCGATCGGCTGGCGCGACCGTCCGGCGGCGCCACCGGGCCCGGCGAGCGGGCCGGCCAATCTCGCGCCGGTGTACCTGATCCTCGACGAGTCGGCCGATGCCCGGCCGTGGGCCGACTCGCTCACCGACGCGGCCCAGGACCTGTTCGCCGCGGTCGCCGCCCGGCCGGACGTCTCGGCGGCGTTGCGGCTGTCGGTCGTCGGCTTCGCCGAACGGGTCGCCGTGCGGGTGCCGATCTCCCGGGTGGCGGCCGATCCGGCGGTACCCCCGCTGCTGCATCGGCAGACCGCGGACCACGGAGCGCTGTTCCAGTGGCTGCTGGACCACGTTCCGGCCGAGTACACGGCCCTGCGGGCCGAGCACACCTCGGTACGCCCGCCGCTGCTGATCCTGCTGAGCGCCGGCGCCGCGGCGGGTGACTGGGCGGACTCGCGGCAGCGGCTCGACCGCGCCCTGCGTCGTTCCGACGTCATCGCGTTCGGTCTGGGCGGTGCCGTGGAGACGATCGCCCGGTTCGCGTCGGAGGCGGACCTCGCCTTCGTGCCCGACGTCGGCATCTCCGACGAGACGGCGGTCAAGCAGTTCGGCGAGTTCCTCGAACGTCACGTGCTCGCCTGCGGTGAGGCCGCGCGGCTGGGCTCGGAGGCTCCGCCGCCCGCGCCGCCGCGCGGCTTCCGCCCGGCGTAACCACCGGCCGGTAGCTCCGGCCTGGAGCTACAGGTCGGAGCTGCAAGCGGGAGCTACAGGCGCTGCTCGAGCATCGGCGGGGCGGCGAGCACGGCGGCCGCGGTCAGCAGCACCAGCCAGAGCAGCCCCGGCAGCCATCCGAGGCCCAGCAGCAGCGCGCCGGCGAGCACCTGCACGACGCCCGCCCCGGCGGTGGCCGCCACCGCGAGCCGCGGTGTGCTCACCACCGACGCGCACAGCAGCCCGGTGGCGACCGACGCCAGCATGACCGCCAGCAGCAGGAGGTACTGCGACCACCAGCCCGGCAACCCCGGCACCCGGGGCAGCGCGGTGCCGAAGAGGTACGTCGCCCACGCCATCGGCACCGCGAGCACCGCGCACACCAGCCCGAAGAGCCCGAACTTGGCCGCGAGCACCGCGCCCGCGCCGATCCCGGCCCGCAGGTCCCGGCGCAGCGTGGCGCGCTGGGTCGCCGGATCGACCCGGCCGGTGACGGCGCCGGCGGCCACCGCGACGACCAGCAGCGGCCACAGCCGGTCGCGGCTCGCCAGCGCGCCGAGCACGGTCAGCAGCGGCATCACGAGGCACGTGGCGAGCGCGCCGGTGCCCCGCCGCCAGAACAGCAGGGCCTCCCGCCACAGCAGGGCGGGCGGGAAGCCCTCGGGCTCCCGGTGCTGCCGCCAGTTCGGCAGCTTCGCCGGCTGGTCGGTCCCCGGGTCGCCGGCGGGCGTCTCCATGGTCGCCAGGTACTCGGGCCAGGTGAGATCGGTCCGGCCGGTGCGCGCCCGGCCGGGCGGACCGGCGTGCCGCAGCCGGCCCCGCCGGTCGAACACGACGACCTGGTCGGCCAGGTCGAGGTTGCCGACGGACCGCACGCCGGTGACGACGGTGCACGGCAGGTCGCGGGAGACGGTGCGCAGGCGCGACATCAGGTCGCGGTCGCGGCCGAGATCGTACGACGTCGGCGAGTCGAGCACGAGCAGCAGCCCGGGCCGGCCGGCGATCTCGACGCCGATCGAGAGCCGCTTGCGCTCCCCCTCCGACAGCGTCCGCACCCACTTGTCGCGCTTGTCGGACAGCCCGATCCAGGACGCGATCTCGTCGAGCGTCGTGCCGGTGTCGTCGCGGGTGCCGGGCGACGGGCGCAGGGCCATCGCGAGCCGGAGCGTCTCGTGGACGGTGAGCGTGCCGTGCAGGTCGTCGTCGGCCGGGACCCAGCGGACCCGCGGGTTGCCGCTGCGGCTGGACCGGCCCACCCGCACGATGCCGCTGTCCGGGCGGTACCCGCCGGCGAGTGCGCCGAGGAGCATCCGCACGCTCGCCGCCTCCTGGCCGTACACGGCCGCGAACTCGCCCCCGGCGATGTCCAGTGAGACGTCGTCGAGCAGCGGTCTCCCGCCACGGCGTGCGTTCAGCCCGGCCACTTCGACGGCGAGGGCCCGCTGGGCGCCCCGGCTCGGCAGCGCAACGGTGTGGACGTAGCCGCCGATCATGATGCTGGTGCCCGGCTCGCGCTCGGCTGACGTCACCGGCTCCCCGTCGACGAACAGGTCGCCGTTGCGCGCCGTCAACCACCAGGTGCCCCGGGCGTCGACCTCGACCCGGGCGTGGTCCGGTACCACTGACGGGTGGTCGATGACGATGTCCGCGGTGCTGCCGGCCGGCCCGATGACGAACTGCCCCGGCGACCGCTGCTCCGGCTCGGGGCGGCGCTCGCGCGGCCGGCGCGGCGGGTCCGGCTGGCTGTAGGGCTCCCCGGACAGGCGTACCTCGGCCCGGTCGGCCGGCAGCGACACGTCGCCGTCGTCGGCGGGCCGGCCGTTGATGCGCAGCTCCCGCGGGTAGCGCGCCGGGCCGGTGTGGAACCACCAGGCGCCGAGCTCCGAGACGAAGTACCCGAAGCACGCCGACCGGTCGGGCGGGTGCTCCGACACGCGCAGCCGCCCGGCGTCCATCCAGAGGTAGTGCGGTGCCTGCTCGGGCAGGCGCCGCTGCTCGTCGTCGAGGATGAGCAGGAGCGAGCTCACAGCGGGACCCCCTGCATCAGCAGCCACAGCACACCCGCGCTGCAGACCACGGCCATGACGACGAGCAGGACGATCAGCACGAGGTTCGCCTCGCGCCAGCCGCCCGCCGGGGGCGCCGACGGCTGCCGGGGAGTGCCCGCGACCAGGACGGTCTCGCGGCGGTACTGCGTCGGCACCCACCGGCTGGGGTGCGGCGGGCGCACCACGGCGACGAACCGCCGGGTCGGCACCCGCACCGGCGGGGGCCCGGGCTCCGGCTCGGGCTGGAGGACCTCGGTCTCGACGGCCGCCTGGCCCTTGTCGTGGCCGGTCCAGCGGGCCGCGAGCCGCCGCCACTCGTCCAGGTTGACGTCCGCCCCGCCGCTCGTGCGCACCAGCAGCCGGGCCGCGCCCGCGTCGAGGGTGGGGGTCAGTCGCTCCACCTGGACGTGGCTCAGCGAGAAGTCGTTGAGCAGGAGCCAGATGGCGACCCAGGCGAGCCGCGCGAAGTCGGACGCCGGCGTCGGCCGGGCGGCCGACGGCACCAGGGTGGCGATGAAGTCGGGGGCCGCGGGCGAGCCGACGGATCCCCACGGGCCGATCATGACGTCGCAGTCGACGTAATACACGGCCGCGCCGTCGTCGGTGCACAGGATGTTGGACTCACGCACGTCGTTCACCAGCACCTGCCGCTGGTGGAACCACTGCAGCACCTCGGCGGCGTGGCCGATCGCCCGGGTCTTCACCCGGTCCGGCGCACCTTGGCGGACCTGACCCTGGACGGTGTACCGCACGAGGAAGGCCAGGGTCTGCGGGTGCATCCGCTGCCCGGCCTGGTAGAACCTGGCCGTCGCGAACGGCACCAGCACGCCGAGCAGCACCCCGCCCTCCCGGACCCGGAAGCGGGGCCAGGCGGCCACCAGGTCGAGATGGTCGCGCCGGTTGTCGTTCAGCCCGTCGCGCCACGCGATGAGCCGGCCGAGGGCGCGGGAGTCGGCGTCGGCGCGGAAGTCGTCGGAGTACTCCTTGAAGACGTACTGCTCCCGGTCGTACGTGCACTCCCACAGCGTCGAGTTGCCCGCGTCGCGCCAGCCGAGGCGGTGCAGGTCGCGGAGTTCGTGGTACTCGACCCAGTAACCGTCGTCTATTGAATCCACACCGCAACAGCCGATCTGTCGTCGTTGAAGTAGTCGTCCTGGAACCCGACCTGCGCGAGGAAGTCGACCGCGGACGGCGGGTCCGGCCAGTGCTTGTCGAGCTCCCGGCTCAGCGGGGAGCCCTCGCCGCCCAGGGCGCCGGCGAAGCCGTCGCTGCCCACGATCACCACGGTGCCGCGCCGGACGACGAGGTCGTGCCCCTCCGTGGGCTGGTGCTTCGGCAGGTGCCGGGTGATGTTCTCGGAGTCCCGGACCCGCTCGTGGTGCAGCGCCTTCCACTTGCCGGGCCGCATGACCCATGCCTCCGAGTCACCGACGCCGCAGGTCGTGACCAGCACGCCGTCGCGGGTGGGACGCAGCTCGGCCAGGACGAGCGTCGTGGCGCCCTCGAGGCCGCCCCGGTCGATCTCGCGGTACAGCCCGGCGCTGACCCGCCGGAAGATCTCGGTCAGCGGATCGCCGGGCCCGATCCGGGCGCCGTGGTCGAGGGCCAGTTCGGCGGCCGTCTGCGCGACGGTGCCCGAGTCGCGGAGCGAGCCGAGCCCGTCCGCGGCGACCAGGAGCAGGGCGCCGCGCGCGGCGCTCCAGCCGACACCCACGGCGTCCTGGCCCGGTTCCCGGTCGTAGGCGTGCGCCTTGCCGCGCACGGTGGCGGCCCGGATCACGAAGCGGGTGCCGCCCGCGTCGTGGGTGGCGTGGAAGACCGAGTCACACCACGAGCCGTGGACGACGACCGGGTCGACGAGCGCGGGCTCGGTGTCCGGGCGGCCGCCCCGGCCGAACCGCAGGGGCTTCGGCGGCAGCCACTTCTGGAACGTCGACGTCCTGGCCGGCCGCGGCGACCGGGCCGGCCCGGCGGAGCCGGAGGGCGACGGCGGCGCCTTGCCGGCCCGTCCGGTCGACACCTCCGCCCCGGCCGGCACCCGCTGCACGTTGTGCGAGCGACGGCGCTGCAGGGCTATCCATCCGAACAGCGCCAGAGCCAGCAGCCCGACGACGGCGATGAGCGTAGGCCCGTCAGCCATTGGCCGGCCCGTCGATGCGCCGCATGCCGACCGGCGTGCGGATCGACAGCAGCCCGGTACGGGCCGACGCGGAGATGCTGCTCTTGATGGCGTCGACGACGCTCACCGACAGCTCCTTCGGGTCGGCGCGGCGCTGGTCGGAGATGAACGCGTTGCGGCGCAGGCCGTGCTCGTTGCCGGTGGCCAGCCACCAGAGCACGTCCTCGTCGGCGCCCGGCAGCCCGATCGCGACGATGCGCGCCTCGGTGGGCGGATCGGTGAGCTGCTCGCGGTACTGCATCCACTCCGCCTTCGCCTGGTCCGCGTCGTTCGCGAAGGGCCGCCCGTCGGTGACGAAGAAGATCCACGGCCGGGCGACGTCGACGTTGTAGCCGTCGCGTGACCGGTCCTGCTTCACCGCCCGGACGTCCTTGACGTGCTGGGCGACCAGGAACTTCAGGACGCCCGCGTAGTCGGTGCCGAAGCCGATCCGCGGCTTGCCGATCGGCACGGCCCGGTCCAGGGGCGTCATCGGCCGCAGGATCTCGGCGTCGTCGTTGAACGCCAGCACACTCACCGCGGCCAGGTTGTTGGTCACCGGATTGGCGGCGAGCTCCCGGATCATCCGCGGGAAGAGGTCGATGAAGTGGTCGAGCGGCGCGCTGCGCTGCTTGGCGCCCGGCTTGGGCACGCGCATCGACTCCGAGGTGTCCAGCACCACGTAGATCAGATAGGTGCGGACGGTGGCCGCCGGTGGGTTGTCGAACTGGGTGGTCATGTGTACCTCCCCGGCCCGTCGTCGCTTCTGAGCTCCTGGGTCGGCATGTCCTCGAGGTTCTCCGAATCTGTGAGCGCCGAGTCGGCGCCGGACCAGCCCCGCCCGGACGGCCCGATGGCGGTGCGCATGTAGTGCTGCTCGAGCGCGTCGACCAGGGCGCCCCGCTGCTCGTCGAGGTTGGCCCGGGTGATCCGGCTCTCCTGGTCCATCAGCTCGGCCTGGGTGCGGAACGCGATGTCCGTCTGGCGGCGGACCAGGTCGCCGTAGTGCGCGTTGCGGTCGATCTCCTCGGCGGAGCGGTACCGCTGCAGCAGCTCCTGGTCGGTGAGCTTCGCCTCCAGCAGCCGCTCGTACGAGCTGGTGCCGCTCAGCGCCTTGAGCAGGACCGGCAACGCGTCGACCAGAATGAAGAAGATCCGGATCGCCCACTGCGTCACGCGCACGTAGTCGTTGGTGGCCACGAGCTCGTCGAGGGCCCGGAACCGTTCCAGCAGACCGATCTTGCCCTGCCGGCCGCGGACCGCGGCGAGGTCCTCCTGGATCGCCGTGTCCAGGAGGGCGGCGTAGTTGTTGCGCGCCTGGCCCACCTGGTTGTTCAGCTCGGCCAGCCTGCGGTTGAGGTCGGCGAGCTTCGCACCGTTCTCGTCGATCCGGTGATCGCTGCGGTACTGATCGGCCTCGCTGCGCAGGCGCCTGCAGTTGATGCCCTCGCCGTACCGGCCGGTGAGCCCGTCGCCTGAGGTGCCGTTGCACTCCTTGCGAGCCAGGTCCTCGAGCTTCGCGTAGGCCGCGGCGTCCGCGTCGACCGTCTTCTTCAGGTCGTCCCGCTGCACGACCAGGCTGTCGAGCTGGCTCTGCAGCGCCTCCGGCGAGCCACCGCCGAGGGACAGCCGCAGCCCCTTGCACCGGTCGGACGTGGCGACCCCGGTGGCCGCCTCGGGCGTGCCGGGGACGGGGTTGCACGTGCGCAGGTCACTCTCGCGGGTGTCGACCTCCTGCTTGCGGTCGTGCGCGATCTTCTCGGTGATGGCGGTGTTGTAGATGCCCAGCAGCAGCGGCTCCGCGAGGACCACGCCGAGCGCGATCGACAGCCCCAGCCGGGGCAGCAGGTTGCGCAGGGCCTTGCCGGAGTGTGACATCGACGTCGAGGACATGAGCCAGCGGTCGAGGCTCAGGATGAACAGGCCCCAGGCCGGCACGGCGAACACCATGAACAGCTGGAAGCCGCCGAAGATCGCGTAGATCGCCGCGCTCATCGACAGCATCGCCATGACGGCGGTCCCCACGACGACCCCGCCCATCGACGTGTACCGCGCGCGTTCGCTCGGCACGTGCGCGAGGATGTCCTCCCGCACGCCGGTTGCCAGGCGCAGCACGCGCCCCAGGCCCCAGCGGGCCGGTTCGGGGTCGGCCGGGCGCAGCGCGTCGGCGTCGACCTGCTCGGTGAACGGTGCTCCCATGGTCAGTTCCCGTATCCGTCCCGCGGCCGCACCCGGCCGTTGTCAACATCGAAGTCGGCATACCGATCACGGTGATGGAAGCCGTTGTCCTGGTCCTCGGCCGGCCGCCGCTGCTCGGGCGGCTCCCAGCTGGCGTGGGCCCGGTGGCTGACGACCGACACCTCGACCAGCTGCAGGCGCATGCCGGGGATCACGAGCGGTTCGAGCTCGTTGCGCGCCATCGCCCGGGCGAGGATCCGCTGCTGGACCTCGGGGTTGTCGTCCACGTCGTGCCGCAGGCTCAGCATCCGGATCTTCGCGTCCCCGAGCAGGTAGGCCATCAGGTGACCGCGCACGTCCCAGCAGCCGCCCTCGAGCACCCGGACCGGATCGGTGACCTGGCACTGATAGGTCGCCCGCAGCCCGAGCCGGAAGTTCGGGTCCACGGACGGCAGCATCGCCACCGCCGGCACCACCTGTGCGCGGGTCAGCACGACGGCGACCATCGTCGCCTTCACCACCACGTCCGAGCGCAGCATCCGGGGCCCGGTCGGCGCGAGCGCGAAGCGGTCGTTGGCCTGGAAGACCAGCACGGACCCGCCGACCGGCTCGGGCAGTTCGCCGGCCTGCCGCCGGGTCGGCCGGAACCAGCGGCTCGTCACGGGGCTCAGCGGCGCGGCCTCGACGACGGGAAACTTTTCGTCCGGCCGCATGACGTCGACACCGGAGGGAAACAACCGCAGCTCCCGAGTCTGGTCGTGTTCCTGGGGATTTCAGCCTTTCAGCGCCGGAACCGGCAGAGATCGGCAGGAAGGCCGATCGTCGGCGAGACATCAGCCGAACTTGGAACACGATCAGCCCAGCTATTCCGGATATCGCCGATGATCACTGTCGCCACTACGGGCGCACTAGAACATGTGTTCGAATCAGCGTTCACGGCGTCTCAAGTGGACGGTCGTGCGATCCTCAGGCGCGACGGAAGCGGATGAAGTCCACCTCGTCCGCGTCGGTGGCGACATCGACCTGCCAGCGTCCGGCCCCGAGCGTGACGACGCCCACCCCGTCATTCGCCCGAATCCGCGCCGGATCCGCGGCCCCTTCGGCGGCGGAGTCGAACATGTACAGGCGACCGTCGGTCAGCGTGATGACGTCCACTCCGACCGAACGCCAGCTACCTGCGGGCACCTTCGCAGGATCGGCAGCGGCCTCACCGATCGACGAACGCACGAGTACCCCGCCCGCGCTGTCCGCCTCGAACCACGTGAGGATCTCACCGTCAAGGACCAGGACCGGCCGGCCCTGGACGTCGACCCACCCGAAGCCACCGTACGGAGTTCCCTCGAAGACCGGCGGATCGCATGCCCGGTCGTAGTCACACTCCGGGCCGTTCGCATCGCCCCAGGTCCACCCTTGAGGAACCACGGCACCCACGGGAGGCGACGTCCCCCGCCAGTGCCCGGCAAGCTCGGCCGGGACCACGATGATCGGTCCGCCGCCCGAGATCGTCCACGGCCGGCCGCGTTCATCGATGTTGACCCCCACGGCACCTCCAGCTGATCTCCCTGCGTCACACACCTTGCGCGACCTCGACGAGCTTTCCATGCGCAGGGGCGATCATGTGATGCCCTCCGCGTTAGGGTGCCGCCCATGGAACAGCCGCCGACCGTCATCGGGTTGTTGCGTCGCCTGGTCGGGCGGCGGCTCGTCGGCGTGACCGAGGCTCGTTACTGGTACGAAGGGCGCAGGGACGGTGACGCCGCGAGCCTCCTGCATTGCTGGCTGCACTTCGCCGGCCTGCCACCCGTCATGGCCCACGGATGCGGCGAGCACCTGCTGCTGGAGTTCGCCGAGCCGTACGCCTCGTACGACATGCAGGAATACGGGGAGACGCGGGTCGGGCCGGCGCAGCCCCCCGACCTCCTGGCCGCGTACGCAGGGCAGCTGTTGCGCAATGTCGCGCCGATCCAGGGCTACACCTCGGAGCCTTCCGTCGGAGGTGTCCGACTGCGATTCGAACGCGCGGACCTGGTCGTCGCGTCGTTCGCCGACGAATGGTTGCTCACACCGGGACCGGTCCCGCGGGAGCTCGCGGCCTACCTGACCGTCGGAGACTGGCTCGCCGGCGCATGAGGCGGCTTGCGAGGATGGCCGGGTGAAGATCACCCGACTCCTTGCGCCGGAGGACGCGCCGGCCCTGGCCGAGCTGCTTCGCGTCAACCGTGAGTTTCTTGAGCCGTGGCAGCCGGTCCGGAGCGAGGACTACTTCACCGCAGCCGGCCAGCTCGCCGTCATCCAAGCCGATCTCGACGAGTACGGGCAGGGGGCGAAGCTGCCGCACGTCATCCTCGACGACTCCAGCCTCCCGATCGGCCGCATCACGCTCAGCGGCATCGTGTACGGGCCGTTCCAGTCATGCGCGATGGGCTACTGGGTGAACGCCGGCCACAACGGCCGAGGGTTTGCGACCGCGGCTGTGTCCGAGATCGTGCGGGTGGCCTTCGAGGAGTTGGGGCTGCACCGGGTGCAGGCTGAGATCCTCCCGCACAACACCGGATCGCGGCGGGTGCTGGAACGTAACGGGTTCACCCGGTTCGGCATGGCGCCCGAGTACCTCAACATCGCCGGCCGGTGGCAGGACCACGCCATGTACCAGGTGGTGAATCGGTCCTGGGCAGCAACTGACTGAATTGTGCGGAGGCCATCTCGCGATCTGCAAATCAGCACTGGGCTACCTGTGGCAAGAGGCTTCCGGAGCACGCCGCGAGCCTGGCCGAACAGATCGGTGGGATCACCGACCGGCACGTGAGAATCAGATATTTGGTCAATGCTTTCCGCTTCGGAGGTCTCGGTACTGTGCGGTGCGCCGGACCAACGGGGGTTGACGCGTGGCACGACGTGGGTTCTTCGCCGAGTTGAACTATCAGGCTCAGCAAGCCGAGAAGCGGCGCAGACAGCAAGCGGCCGCCGCCTACCGGGCCCAAGTCGCGGCGCAGCGCGAAGCAGAGCGGGCATACAAGGCGTACCAGCGAGCTGCAGCCGCAGCAGCCCGAGCGAGTGCGGCCGAGCACGCGGAGGCGCAGCGGCTGGCGGCGCGCATGCACGTGGAGGCGCGCACGGCCGAGGCCGAGGCGATGAACGCCGATCTCGCGCAACTCTTCGAAGACCTGGACGGTCTCCTCGCATCCACGCTCGACGTGGACGACTACGTCGACCTCGAATCCTTGAGGATCCGGTCTGTGGAACACCCGCCGTTCGACGCGGGTCCGCTGTCCCGGCCGGTGCCGCCGCCACCACCGCCGGTGTATCCGCCCGAACCGCAGTACCAGGAACCAGCCGCTCCTACGGGACTGTCCGGCGCCTTCGGCGGCAAGAAGCGGTATGAGGAGGCGATTGCGCAGGCTCGCGCCACGCACGAGACGGCCCACCGTGCCTGGCGGGAACACTGCGCTCGGATGCATGCCGGGTACTCGGCCGAACTCGAGCGGCGCCGAAAGGCCGACCAGGATCGCGTCCAGAAGCTCGACGCGGCCGAGGAGATCTACCGACAGGAGTGTCGGCAGCGGGAGGTGGAGGCCGAGGCGCACAATCAGAACCTCTCGCAGTTCATCAACAACCTCGCATTCGACGTCGAGTCCGCTATTCGGGACTACGTCGCGGTGGTGTTGTCGAACTCCGTTTATCCGGATGCATTTTCAGTCACCTACGAGCACAGCTTCGACATCAGCAGTCGCGAACTCACCCTCCAGGTGACCGTTCCGGATCCCAGCGCCATACCGGCGGTGCGCGGCTACCGATACGTCAAGGCGAAGGACGAGATCGTTCCCACGGCGCTACCGGCAAAAGAACGAAAGGAGCGCTACGCCAACGCAGTGTGGCAGGTGGCGTTGCGCACCTTGCACGAGATCTTCGAGGCCGACCGGGCCGCGAAGATCCGGTCGATCGCGCTGAGCGTGAGCACCGACCGGACCGCCCCCGCGACCGGGCGGCCGGAAGAAGTTCCGCTGGTCGTCGCGGCGGCCGACCGCGACACCTTTGGCACTTTCGACCTCGCCCACGTGGTCCCCCATGCCACCCTTGTGCACCTCGGCGCGACGCTGTCCAAGTCACCATTCGACCTGACGCCGGCGGACACCAGCGCCGGTGTGCGCATCCGGGGAAGATAGGCCTATGCGATTCAATCCTCCGCCGGGTTGGCCGCAACCTCCTGCCGGGTGGTCACCACCGGCCGGCTGGAATCCTGACCCGTCATGGCCGGCCCCACCCGACGGATGGCAACTCTGGCTCCCGGACGGGCCTGACCAACCGAGATCCGGCACGGAGCCCTCTACCGCCGTGCGCCACCACAGACCGCCGGCGGCAATTCCGCACCAGAGCCGCATTGACGCAGTTCCTCCCACGCCTTCTGCGGAGACGGTCGCGCCGGCCAATGCCGAGAACAGCGCACTCCTTGCCCGGATCGCCGAGCTGGAAGCCGCGTTGCTGCACGCGCGGGCGGGTGTGGACCATGCTCTCGTCGAACTCGATGACCAGCGCGTGCTGCAAGATGTCGGCGTCTACCGGTACCACCACCCGCTGGAGGACGCTGCCGCCTACAAGGAACGCCTGCGCGCCCTCGAATCCGAGATGGACGACATCATCAAGGCCGGCCGTGCGGTCCTTGCCGCCGACATGTTCACGTTCTCGGGTTCGCTCGCCAAGGGTCGCAAGATGGTTGCGGACCTGTCCAAACTGATGCTTCGCGCCTACAACGCCGAGGCGGACAACTGCGTGCGGTCTTTGAGATCAGGCAACATCACGACCGCGAAGAGGCGCCTGGAGTCGTCCGTCGCCGCAATTGAGCGGCTCGGAACGATCATGGAAATGCGAATCAACCCGCTGTACCACGGCCTGCGCGTGCAAGAGCTCGAACTCACCGCCGACTTCCAGATGAAGATCCAGGAAGAACGCGAGCGGGCCCGTGAGGAGCGCGAGCTCTTGCGGGAGCAGCGCCGCGCCGAGCAGGAACTGGCGGCGGAGCGCGAGCGCCTCGAGAAGGAGAAAGCGCACTACGAGAGCGTCTACGCCACGCTGCAGGCCAACGGCGACGAAGCTGCCGCGACCGAGATGGCCCGGCGTCTCGCGGAGATCGACCAGGCGATCGGCGAGAACGACTACCGCATCGCGAACATCCGCGCCGGCTACGTCTACGTCATCTCGAACATCGGGGCGTTCGGACCGGGCGTCGTCAAGATCGGCATGACTCGGCGGCTCGAACCACTCGATCGGGTTCGCGAGCTCGGCGACGCGTCGGTGCCGTTCCCCTACGACATGCACGCACTGTACTTCTCCAGCGATGCGATCACGCTGGAGAACGAGCTGCACAAGGCCTTCGCCGATCGGCGGGTGAACTTCGTCAACGAACGGCGCGAGTTCTTCTTCGTCACGCCGGCCGAGGTGCGGGAGATCCTTCAGGAGAAGGCCGGCGGCCTGCTCGAGTTCACCGAGAAGCCGGAGGCGTCCGAGTACTTCCAGAGCAAAGGCCGGTGGCAGCAGCCGTAGCCCGCTCGCGAAAAACCCGGTTACCGGTGCGTACGTCAGGTGCCAGCATGGCGCGATGACGTACACCATCAGAGCGGTCCGGGCCGAGGACTGGCCGCTGGTCAAGGAGATCCGGCTCGCTGCGCTGCGGGATCCGGTCGCGCCCATCGCCTTTCTCGAGACGTATGACGCGGCCGCTGCGATGCCGGACGAGTTCTGGCAGGGGCGGGCGGCGGGCGCGGCCGAGGGGAAGAGCGTGCGGCAGTTCGTCGGGGAGGGCCCGGACGGGTCCTGGTCGGGCACCGTGACCGTGCTCGTCGAGCCGGCCGGCGTGCAGGACTACTTCGGCGAGACGTCGGAGATCGCGCAGACGCAGGTCGTGGCGGTGTTCGTGCGGCCCGAGGCGCGTGGCGGCGGGCTGGCCGAGGCGCTCTTCCGGGCCGCGCTGGACTGGTCGTGGGCGCTGACGGAGCCGTACGTCGAGCGCGTGCGGTTGTACGTGCACGAGGACAACGCGCGAGCCCGGGCGATGTACGAGAAGGCCGGGTTCAAGCCGACCGGCGTGACCGCGACCTCCGCGGCCGGTCGCGAGGTCGAGCTCGCCGTCGAGCGCCCGTAGCCACCGGCCGGCGGCGCGCCTGCGGACGCGGATCGCGCACCGATTAGGTTTTCGCGCGGCGCCCGTCTGTACGTGTGAGACCAACTCACGGAAGGCTGACGCCATGCGGAAACTGACCTTCGGCATGAATGTGACCCTGGACGGCTACATCGCCGCGCCCGGCGACGACCTCGGCTGGAGTGGGGGTGAGGGACCGGACTCGTCGTCGAGCGACGAGCTGTTCCAGTGGTGGTCCGACCGGGTGGCGGCGACGGGCCTGGCGCTGTATGGGCGCAAGCTGTGGGAGGCGATGAGCTCCACCTGGCCGACCGCCGACCAGCAGCCCGGCGCCACCCCGGCGGAGATCGAGTTCGCCCGCCGCTGGCGGGACATGCCGAAGGTGGTGTTCTCCTCGACGACCAGCACGGTCGACTGGAACACCCGCCTGGTCACCGGCGACGCGGTCGCCGAGATCACCCGGCTCAAGGCCGAGGACGGCGGCCCGATGGACATCGTCGGCGCCACACTTGCCGCAGCGGCCATGCGGGCCGGGCTGATCGACGAGTACGTGCTGGTCACATACCCGGTCCTGGTGGGCGGCGGCACGCCGTTCTTCACGGCCCTGGACAGCTGGGTGAGGCTGACCCTGGTGGAGACGCGGACGTTTCCCGGCGGCGTGCTGCTGACCCGATACGAGACGAGGCGATGAGCGCGGGCCGGACGATCGGCTCGTGAGGCCACGTTGATCGTGACGATGTTCTTCGGGCATGAACAAGCCCCGCCGGCGTTGCCGGCGGGGCGGCCCGTGGCGCTGGACTCGTCGACGACGGGGACATGTGTGATCACAGTGTCGGGGGCAGGTCCAGCCATGGTTTGTCGGTGGCGTCGAATCCGGTGAGCTCGGCGATCTTCCCGTCGACGATGTGCAGGACCGCGATGTTGAACAACCGGTACTCCGGGTCGTCGGGGGTGCGGCGGTACAGCGCGGCGGCGGGCATGCGGTTGACCGTCGTGGTGATACAGCGCCAGTCGTCGTAGCCGGGCTGGAAGAGCCCACCGGAGACCCAGCCGTCCACCGCGTCCTTGGCCGTGACGACCGAGGTGCCCGCCTCGGGCAGCATCACGAAGCGCAGGTCCTCGCGCAGCAGGGACATCAGCCCGTCGAGGTCGTTGCGCTCATGAGCGTCGATATATGACTTCACCACGCCGCGCTCGTCATTCGACAGCTCGTGGGTGGCGGGTCTCCGCCAGTCGAGGCGGCGGCCGGGCAGCTGCTCGCGCATCGTCACACGGGCCCGCTGCAGTGCGCTGGTCACCGATGCGACGGTCAGCTCGAGGGCGTCGGCGGCCGTCGCCGCCGGCCAGCCGAGGACGTCGCGCAGGATGAACACCGCCCGCTGCCGGGGCGGCAGGTGCTGGACGGCGACGATGAACGCCAGCTCGATCGTTTCCCGCGCCACCACCGATTCCTGCGGGTCCTCGGGGAGCATCCGGTCGGGGTACGGCTGCAGGTACAGCACCTCGGAGCCGACGTCCGCCAGCTCGGACGGTACCGGTACGGGTGTGCGGTCGTTGCGCTTCTCCAGGAAGTCGAGGCAGGCGTTCGTCGCGATCCGGTACAGCCAGGTCCGCAGGGCCGCGTGGCCCTTGAACGACGCCCGCTTGTTCCACGCTCGCAGGAACGTCTCCTGCGTCAGGTCCTGGGCGTCCTCGTAGTTCGCGAGCATCCGGTAGCAGTGCACCTGCAGCTCACGCCGGTGGCGCTCCGTGATGAGGGCAAACCGCGCCGTGTCGTCTGAGCGGACCGCCGCGATGAACGCGGCCTCGTCGGCGCCCAGCAGTCTGGCGTCGGTCATGTCATCAGTCCTTCCACCCGTGCGAGAAGCTAACAGAACTGACGACGTGACGGAGGATTTCTGATCGGGGTAGAGCCGCTGACACCGGGCCGTCCGGCGCCGGAGCCGGCGTATCACGCCGACTTTGAGGGCGCGCCGCAGGTTGGGCAACGGCCCGCGTCGGTGTGGAATGGTCGGCCGCCTGACGGCAGTCGGCCCCGCGCCGCGAGGGCCAGCGGCATCGAAACCAGGCCGACCGTCAATACCAGCACTGATGCGGCCACCATGGATGACCATGCCGGGGTGATGGGCCTGCCGGGGCCGGCGTCGTCGAGCATCGCGCCGAGCGGGTTCAGCGCCAGCATGCCGATCGGTGTGAGCAGGATCAGCAGCGCCCAGACGCCGCGGTAGTCGTGCCGGGCGGCCAGGCCGAGCGCGAGCAGCGTCGCGCCGATCAGCAGTGTCACCGCAGCGGCCGGCAATGCCGTTGCGGCGGCTTGGTAGTAGCCGCCGGAGAAGACGAGGTGCGGCGCGGCACTGGCGGCGACCGGCACGCTCGCTGCCGCGGCGGCGAGCGGTATCAGCCGAACCCACCAGGGTTGCGGTCCGGCCGCGCCGAGCGCGACGATACCGAGCACGAGTTGGGGCAGCAGCACCAACAGCGGCGGGCGGGGCATTCCGGTCAGCATCGCAGCCGGCACGACGCCCGCAGTCACCAGCACGGCGAGGCCGGCCGCCCACCGGAACCACCGGCCGGGCGCGACAACGTGCATGACGACGGCCAGCAGCCAGGCCGCCCACGCTGCGACGCCGAGCGACAGGAAAGGCCCGGCATACCGAAACCGCAGCAACGTGGGCGCCACCGCCTCGAAGATCGCCCACCCGGTCGCGAACGCGGCCAGCGTGGTCAGCGCGAGCAGGCCGGCGAGGCGGAAACCGGGACCGAGGCCTTGCGCGATCCGCAGGTGCTGGCGCAGCCCACCGACCGCGAGGTCCGCGACGTCGGCTGCCGAGGGCCTCTTGCGGTCGGGCGCGGCCAGGGACAGGTAGGTGTCCACCAGCTCCGAACCACGCTCCCGCCGATAGCCGGCCGGGTAGAACAGCGCCGTCCAGCGCGCGTAGCGGCGTTCCAGATCGGTCATGGTCGAGCCTCCCTGGTCCCGCCCTTCCGGGCTCATGCGACCCCTCCACTGAGGCGGGGCGCAGCCTGGATGGCACGCAACCGGGCGGTCGCGGCATCGACGTTGCGGCGCATGCGTTCGGTTTCGGCGGCCAGCACCTCGCCGCCGGGCTCGGCGAGCCGGTAGTAGCGGCGCCGCCGACCTTCGACGATCTCCTCATGGTCAACGCGCACCAGGCCGGCGTCGACCAGCCGGTCGAGCGCCCCGTACAGCGTGCCGGGCCGCAGCGAGATGCGGCCGCCGGACAGCCGGTCCACCTCGGCGATCAAGCCGTACCCGTGCAAAGGCTCGCCGGCCAGGGCGGTGAGGATCAGGAACGTGGGTTCTCGCAGCGGGGTCTCCACGCGAGCCAATATATCGGCTGCGAAGGTATGGCGGGAGATCGCCGGGCGGGCGCCGTTGCGGTAGAATCGAACATGTGTTCGAATGCTCAACGGCGTCGTTCCCCCTGGAGGTGCTTCGTGCTGTTCGACCCGGCCGCGAACCTGATTCGGTCCGAGCCGGTCATCGGGTTGCCCGTCATCGCGGGTGACGCCGCGGTCGGGCAGGTCTGCAGTGATCCGTCGGCGTTCGCCGACGTCACCAGTCTCGTCGGCGGGTTGCCCGTGCCGGTGCTCGACTCGCGCCTGCGGGGGCTGTTGCGGCTGGTGTGGCCGGACACGCGCACGCAGGCGCGGCTGCTGTGGGGGGCTCGGGTCCGGAGTGCTCGCGGGGATCTGGCCGGCGCGGTCGCCGAGGTCGTCGGGGTGCCGGGCTCCGTCCTGCGACGGGTCGCGGCGCGGTGCCGGGAAGGCGGGCGCGACAGTGTCGACGCTGTGGTCCGGGCCGCGGTGCCGCTGGCGGTGCTGCAGGCAGAGGTCGTCCAGATCGTGCGCGAGCGGGCCGGCGCGCCCCGGCCGCCCGAGACCGTGCTGGACGAGCTGCTGTTCTGGCGCGGGACCGGGCGGGATCACGTCTCGCTCGACGAGGTGGCCTGGCTGGTGAGTGCCCTCACGGCGGCGGTCTGGGACGCTTCGCGCACCGCCCGGGCCGGGATGGTCGGGTGGCTGCGGGTGACCACGGAGGCCGTGGTGCTGGGTGGGGTGCGGATTCCGGGTGGCACCCGGTGCCTGCTGCTCGTCGACGCCGTCGAGCGGGCGGATCGCCCGGCCCGGCCGGCGCTGCAGACCCTGCGGTGGCTCGCGCCCGCGGCGCCCGAAGGAGCCGGGGCCACCGTGGCCCGGCTGCTCGGGGACGGGCCGGCCACCCTCCAACGAGCCGCCTAGACAAAGCCGTCCGACAAGCAGCCTGGACAAAGCCCTCCGACAACACCGGCCGGCTAGCGGGACTGTTCGCGGCCGCACCACCACGTGGTGCGGCCGCCCACCACGCCCCGGTGCATCTGGGCGCCGCACCTGGGGCACCTGCCGTCCGGGTGACGGGCCGGGATGACCGACAGCACATGGACGCCGCCGCCGTCGACTGCGGCGTTCACCGCCGTCCGTAACGCGCGGAGCAGGCGGTCCACGTCCGGGCGGGACAGCTCGTCCACCGGGCGGGCCGGGTTGATCTTCGCCAGCCACAGCGTCTGGTCGGCCAGCAGGTTGCCCACGCCCGCGACCGCCTCCTGGTCCAGCAGCCTGGCCTTCACCGGGGCCGTGCCGCGGGAGAGCATCGCCCGGAACTGCGCGGGGGTGATCTCGCGGGCGTCCGGGCCCAGTCGCTCGACGGGTGGGTCCAGGCGGACCCGGCCCAGCCGGCGCGGGTCGACCAGCAGCAGGCTGGTGCCGTCCTCGAAACGCAACGCGAAGCGGGCGAAGCGATAGTCGCCTTTCGCCCGGCCGCGCTCCCAGTAGTCACCGCCGTCGATCTCCTCCCCGTCCGCGGCGGCGAAGACCACCTTGCCGGACATGCCGAGGTGGATACCCAGGACCGGGCCGTCGCCGGACGTGTCGCACCACATGCTCTTGCCGCGGCGGTTGGCGGCCGTCAGGAACCGGCCCACCAGGGCGGCGCGGATCTCACCCGGGTGGTGCGGGCGGCACACGTACGTGTCGGAGTCGTCGACGTCCACGATGCGCCGCTTGAGGGCGTACCGCGACAGCACCGCGCGGGCGGACTCCACCTCGGGAAGTTCAGGCACGCCGACGAGCGTAGTGTCCGACGTCGTGCAGGCATTGCCCGTCGTCCCGGCGATTCCGCGGCTGCTCGAGGTGCTCGACCAGGGGACCGCGGTGCTCGTGGCGCCGCCCGGGAGCGGGAAGACCACGCTCGTGCCGCTCGCGCTCGACGAGCACCTGCAGAGCGGGCGCGTCCTGGTGGCCGAGCCGCGGCGGATCGCGGCCCGGGCCGCCGCGCGGCGGATGGCGCAGCTCAGAGGTGAGCAGGTCGGGGAGAGCGTCGGGTACGCCGTGCGCGGGGACCGCAGGACCGGGCCCGGGACGCGGGTCGAGGTGGTCACGACCGGGCTGCTCGTGCAGCGGCTGCTCGCGGATCCGGAGCTCCCGGGGGTGTCCGCCGTGGTGCTCGACGAGTGTCACGAGCGGCAGCTGGACACCGACCTCGCGTTCGCGTTCCTGGTCGAGGCGCGGGCCACCATCCGGCCCGACCTCAGGCTGCTGGCCACCTCGGCCACGGCGGAGGCCGAGCGGTTCGCGGACAAGCTCGGCGGCACGGTCGTCGCGGCCGAGGGCGGGCTGTTCCCGGTCGACGTCCGGTGGGTGCCGCCCCGGCAGCCGATGCGGCCGGCCCAGGGGATGCGGGTCGACCGCGGGTTTCTCGACCATGTCGCGGCCACGGTCCGCACGGCGTGGGACGAGACCGCCGGGGACATTCTGGTGTTCCTGCCCGGCATGGCGGAGATCGAGCAGGTCCGGCGGCAGCTCGGCGACGCCGTCGTCCTGCACGGACGGCTGCCGGCCGCGCAGCAGGACCAGGCGCTGGTGAAGACCGGCACCGAACGCCGCATCGTGCTCGCCACCGACGTCGCCGAGAGCAGCCTCACCGTGCCCGGCGTGCGGGTCGTGGTCGACGCGGGGCTGGCCCGGGTGCCGCGGGTCGATCTCGCCCGCGGACTGGGACGGCTCGTCACCGTCAACGCCGCCAAGGCGAACGCCACCCAGCGGGCCGGGCGGGCCGCCCGGGAGGCGCCGGGGATCGTGTACCGGTGCTGGTCCCAGGCCGAGCACGAGCGGCGGGCCGAGCAGCCGGAGCCCGAGGTGGCCACCGCCGACCTCACCGGTTTCGCGCTCGCGCTGGCCTGCTGGGGCGGCCTGCACAACGAGGCGCTGCCCGACCAGCCGCCCGAGGGGGCGATGCGGGTGGCGCGGCAGACCCTCGAAGCCCTCGGCGCCCTCGACGCGGACCACCGGGTGACCGGGCGGGGCCGCCGGATGCAGCGGGTCGGCGCCCACCCGCGGCTCGCCCGCGCGCTGCTCGACGGCGCGCCACGGGTCGGCGCACGGACCGCGGCCGAGATCGTCGCCGTGCTGAGCGAGGACGCGGCCACGACGACCGACGACCTGACCGCGGTCGAGCTGACGCCCGCGACCAGGTCCGAGGCCGACCGCCTGCGCCGCCTCATCGACGCGAAAGGCAGGGAACGGGGCCGGGAACACGCCGCCGGGATCATCGCCAGCCTCGCCTACCCGGAGTGGATCGCCAGGCGGCGCGGCGACGGCTACCTCATGGCCGGCGGCACCGAGGCGACGCTGGCCAGGAACTCGGCACTGACGGGCGAGCAGTGGCTGGCGATCGCCGCCGCCGACCGTCCACACGGCAGTGTCAACGCCCGGGTCCGGCTGGCCGCCCCGATCGACGAGGAGACCGCGCGAGCGGCCGGCAGCGCGCTGCTGTCCACCGTGGACGAGGTGAGCGCGAACGGCGCCCAGCGGGTGGAGCGGCTCGGCGCCATCACCCTGCGGGAGCAGCGCATCGACGCGCCCGACCTCGTCTCCAGGGCCCGCAACGAAGCCCGGCGCAGGCGCGGACTGCCGTGGACCCCGCTGCGGCGGCGGATGGCGTTCCTCCACCACGCCCTCGGCGCCCCGTGGCCGGACGTGAGCGACGACGACAACCTGGCCGACGGGGAGATCGATCACG